>QNFN01000020.1 GCA_003645555.1 Gammaproteobacteria bacterium
AACGGCGCCCAGGTGGTGCAGCGGGTGCGCACGCTGCTCGACAGCGAGATTCCGGTGGTGTTCATGACCGGCGCCACCTCCGCGGCACGTATCCGCGCGCCGCGGATGCCCTACTGCGACGTGCTGCGCAAACCGATCGACGGCCACAAGCTGTTGCGTGCGCTCAGCGATGCCCTGGCACGGCCCACCGCCAGCGACGAATAGCCCCTACCCCAGTGCCGGCAACCTGATTCGGACGACCACTCCCGGCCCGTCAGCCGCCGGAGCGACATCCAGCGATGCGTCGACCTCGGCCAGCAGGTCACGGGCGAGCCCCAGGCCGACCCCGAGATGGGTGTCCCGGTTGCGGCTCGAAGTGCCGTGGACGAACGCCTCCTCTACCGTTAGCCCGACAAACCCAGGCCCGAAGTCACGCACCGCAACCTCGACCGCGCCATCGTCGACCGTCGCCGTGAGTTCCACCGGCGGGGCTTCGCTGTCGGGGCGAGCCTCGCAGGCATTCAGCAACAGCTGCAGCAAGGCCGTGCGCAGGGCCGGGTCGCTGGCGCGCACCGCCGGCAGCGATGTCGGCAGGTTCACAGACACCGGGCGTCGCTTGGTCAGAGGCCGCAACGGCCACAGGGGCAGGGTCCGCTCCACCAGTTCGGAGAGCACCAGTGGTTGTGCCTCGCGCTGGTCGAAATCGGGGAAATCGAGGCTGCCGAGCAGCTTTTCGACCCGCTCGGTCGCCCCCGCCGTCAGCCGGTTCGCCGTGTCCCTCACCTCGGCCTCGGCTGCCCCCTGGTCGAGCAGCGAGACGGCCATGGCCAGGCTATGCAGCGGGCTGCGCAGATCGTGGGCCAGGTCGGACAGACCACCAACGACCTGGAACGCAAAAGAGAGACGCGCCAGGCGGGCGTTGGCGGTGGTCGGGTCATCCGACGGCAGCAGCGTATCGAGATCAAACGGCATCGTCTTCCCTGGCGTGAAGGGGCCAACAAGCGCCCCGCCCAGACATCAAGCTAACCCAGCGTCACGACACGGGCAATTCGCACGCGACCGCAGCCGCTACAATCGGTTGGTGATGCAGACACTCGACAGATCCACCACGGCGTTTGAAAGATGAGTCACACCAAGTCACGACGCCACGCGGCGCTGGCCGAAGCCGCCATGACCGTCATCGCCCACCTGCACGGCCTGCGGGTCAACCGGCTGTACCTCGTCCCGCCAGAAACAGGCCACGAGTTACTGGCCACCCTGCGCTACGGGCTCGACCTCGAGCACCTCGACCATGAGCGTCACTTCTTCCAGGCCCTCAAGCGTGTTGAGGTGGCCCTGGCCGGCCGGGTCGCGGTCGAACACTATCTCGATACCCTCCCGCCGACAGGCGAAGCGGAGATGATCGCGGCGGCGATCCTCGACCGCTTGTGCACCAGCGCGCGCCAACAAGCCGCACTGCACGCCTTCGCCCGCACCCGCCTGCTCGACCTCCTCGATACGCCCACCCAGCGCACCATGATCGAGGAGCTCGCCGAGCAGCTCGAGCGTGCCGGTGAACTCGATCGTGACCAGTTCATGCTGGTCACACTGAAAGCGGTAAAAGTCCCTATCTAACAGGTCGTTGAAATTCGCTCAGATGAGTGCGCGGCCAATCCTGACGCCGGAGCGTGCTAGGGAACCTCTGATTAATTCTGGGCGAAGTAGATGGTGATGCAGAATGTTCAGATTTGAGGCGCCAAGTGCACGTAATAGCTGGACTATTGCGTAGCTTGGCAACGATAAAGCTGGACATTCTGGGCGCCAGATACGAGTTCATGAATTAATCAGAGGTTCCCTAAGTTTACTGGAGTAAATGAGCATTTTGAGGCCAATTTTGACGCCGGATCATGCCAGCTGAGTAGAATTTCAACAGCCTGCTAATCGAGCCTAGTCGATGTCGGCGAGCCTGGTTGCACGAAACGGGATGCTGTACTTGGCGGCGGTATCGGTGGCATTGCCCCGGATGGTCCCGCCCTTGACCTCGCCGTCGTAGGTCATCCTGAAACTGCTGTCGTAGCGCCCAAATAACGGCCGTCGCTGGCTCCCTTTGCCACGCGTGGTCATAACCGTCTTGGCTATCACCCGGTTGCCCTTCACTTTGTAGCTTCCGATCGTGTAATGGCTGGCGCTGGCACCGCGGTAGATGCCCTTTTCGATGAAGGCGGTCGAAGTGCTCTCCCAACCGTACGGCCCCTTCATTTCGATCTGCCAAATCCCTTCCAGTTTCATGCCTGCTGCTCCCTGGTGTCATTCCAGTCAGAGTGTAGCCAGCAATGGTATGACTGTCCCACGCACCGCGATCACCAGCGTGGCGAATCCTGGCACGGGGCACCCAGACCCCAGGATGCCAAAATCCACAGCACGCGCGATGGTCAGCAGGCCGCCTATGGTTTACGTCGTCCAGAAACTATCCTTGCCATCGGGTCTGTCGAAACAGAAGACCATGTTCGGAGGCACTGATGAATGAACTGTGGCTGATCGCCGCGGCAATCACGGACCGTATCCTGGCGTTGGTGCTGATCGGCCATGCCGTGCTGCACAAGCGCGACGTCGGGTCGGCCATCGGCTGGAGTGGCCTGATCTGGTTCACGCCTTTGATCGGTTCGCTGCTCTACCTGGTATTGGGCATCAACCGCATCAAGCGTCGCGCCGCGCGCCTGCGCCACGGCGCAGGGCGTCCCGAGATGGTCCCGTGCGAAAGTGGCAGCATCGGACTCCAGGAACAGCATGGCGAGTTGACCCCGATCGCACGTCTTGCCGATCACGTCGCAGGGGTGCCGCTGACCGCCGGCAACCGTGTCGTACCCCTGCCCGACGGCGACATCGCCTACCCGGCCATGCTCGAGGCGATCGCCAACGCCGAACAGAGCATCGGTCTGGCCACCTACATTTTCGACCATGACCGCGCCGGGGTGCAGTTTATCGAGGCCCTGGCCGCGGCGAGCCGACGTGGGGTCGAGGTGCGCGTGCTAATTGACGGCGTCGGCGAGCGTTACTCCTCGCCACCGGCAACCCGCGTGCTCCGCGAAAACGGCGTCACCACCGCGGTCTTCCTCAAGTCACCCCTGCCATGGCGCAACCCGTACATGAACTTGCGCAACCACCGCAAGGTGATGGTGGTCGATGGCCGGCTTGGTTTCACCGGCGGCATGAACATCCGTGAGGGTTGCCTGCTGCACCTCGACCCGCCCCACCCGGTACACGACCTCCATTTCAGGCTCGAGGGTCCGGTGGTGCGCCAGATGGTCGAGACCTTCGCCCTCGACTGGGATTTCACCGTCCACGAGTCGCTTACTGGCGAGGCCTGGTACCCGGACCTTCCCGCCGTCGGCGAAACCCTCGCCCGCGGCATCGCCGACGGTCCGGACGAGGATTTCGAAACCATCCACCAAGTGCTCCTCGGCGCACTGGCACAGGCGTCTCGACGGGTCCGCATCTGCACCCCCTACTTCCTCCCCGAACCAACCCTGATCGCGGCACTCAACACCACCGCCATGCGCGGAGTGGAGGTCGAAATCGTGGTCCCGGCACGCCCGAACCTGCGCATCGTCCACTGGGCATCGATGGCGCAGATGGGCCTGCTGCTGCCGTCCGGCTGCCGTGTCGTGGAAACTCCATCACCGTTCGATCACACCAAGCTGATGCTGGTCGACGACGCCTGGGTGTTTTTCGGATCGTGCAACTGGGACGCCCGCAGCCTGCGTCTCAATTTCGAATTCAATATCGAATGCTACGACCGCAACCTGGCCGCGGAACTGCATCACACCGTCGATGCCAAGGTGCATCGAGGCCAGCGGCTCAAACTGGAGACGGTGCAAGAGCGCACACTTCCGGTGCAGCTGCGTGACGGCGTGGCACGGCTGTTCAGTCCCTACTTGTGAAATCACACTGGCCGGCTGCCTTCCCGCCCGCGCGTGATGGCGCTGGCAAGTTGTGGCCCGGCGATCCATTGACGAAGGCATCATGTAATTATTTTCCTGGCTACCGGGTCTTCTAGGACAAGCGCAACAGACGCGCCGATTGAACCGATGCGACAACCCTGGAGACCATCATGAAAAAGTTACTTACGATTGCTGTTCTTGGCCTGAGCCTTTCCGGTTTTGCCTTTGCCGACGACGCCGGCGACTTCTCCGACGTCAAGTCGACTATGGGCCAGCCCTACGACGGGCAGACACTCGGCCGCGCCGGGTATCCGGAACCGGCCCCGACGACTTCAGGCAAGGGCGTCGTGATCATCGACAGCGACCGTGCCGGCCTGCCGTCGTAAAGCCCGCCAATCTGTGCGCAGAAGGCCCCCGCGGGGGCCTTCTGTTTTTTTCCGGCCCAGTATGAACCGGATGCTTGCCGCCCGTCTGGCAGGTGATGCCGCAACAGCCGCGGCGACCTGGTGCCGCACTGCCGTTGCATGGCATGTGAAATGAAATCGAAGCGGATTATTGGAAATATTTGTAAGTATTTTCGACCGCCACGGGTCCGGGATGACAAGCGCAACCGTTGCGCGAGATGAACCGACATAACCACCCTGGAGACTGACATGAAAAAGTTGATTACGATTGCTGTTCTTGGCCTGAGCCTTTCCGGTTTTGCCCTCGCTGATGACGCCAGTGACATCTCGTGGGTCCAGCCCACGATGGGCCAGCCCTTTGATGGACAGACGCTCGGTCGCACCGACTATCCGGAGCCAACCTCGACCACTTCAGGCGAAGGTGTCGTGATCATCGGCAACGATCGTGCCAGCCCAGCGTCCTGATCATCCGGCCAATCAGTGGAGAGGGCCCTTTCTTCATTTTTGCACCAACCGCTGAACATGAGCCTTGCACCGGTGTTGTGATGACCTACCGAAGGATTCATCCCAGGCTGCGGTGCCCAGGCACTGAGCCCTCTGCGACAGGTCGCAACTCAGCACCCCCAGGGGAAGGAACTGCGCGGCGCCAACCGACCGCCATCCTGGTCCAGTGCTTCGGCAATACGTAGCCCCTCGTTCCACTTGGCCATTCGTTCCGAGCGGGTGAATGACCCCACCTTGAGTTGCCTGGCACCCCAACCGACGGCGAGATGGACGATGGTGACGTCTTCGGTTTCACCGGAACGTGCCGAGACCACCGATTCCCAACCGACCTCTCGGGCCGCATCGAACGCGGTCCGGGTCTCGGTCAGCGTGCCGGCCTGGTTCGGCTTGATCAGCGCCGTATTGCAGGCGCCGAGTGCGGCACCATCCCGGATGCGCTGAGCATTGGTGCAGATAAAGTCGTCGGCAATTACCTCGACCCTGGGGCCGGCCGCGGCCGTGAAACGGGCCAGCGCGGTGGCGTCATCCTCACCGAGCGGATCCTCGATGGCCACGATCGGGTAGCGTGCGAGCCAGCCAAGCAGCATCTCGGCGAGACCGTCAGCATCGACTTCGCGATCATCACGTGCGAGCCGGTAACGGCCATCGCGGCCAAAATCGGTGGCCGCGATGTCGAGCGAAATGGCCAGGTCATCTCCAGGTATGAAACCGGCCCGCTCGATGGCGCGGACCAGGAAGTCGAGCGCCTGCTCATTGGATGTGAACGCCGGCCAATATCCGCCCTCGTCGGCGACCCCCTGCAACAATCCTGCGTCGGCCATGATCAAGCCGGCGGCACGGTAAACCTCGGCGGTCCAGTCCAGTGCCTGGGCGTAACTTCCAGCACCGACCGCAATCACCATGAAATCCTGCACGTCGACTCGACGCCCGGCATGGGCACCACCACCGAAGATCTGGATCTCCGGCAGCGGCATCAGCAGTTTCCTGCGCTCACCGGCGAGGTAACGCCATAGCGGCACACCCTGGGCGCATGCGGCCGCGTGAGCCACCGCCATCGACGTTGCGACCAGGGCATTGCCACCGAGCCGCGACCGGTTTGGCGTGCCGTCGAGTTCAATTATTGCCGTGTCGATACCGACTTGGTCGGTGACCGATCGACCGCGCAACAGGTCAGCGATTTCGCCGTCGACAGCAGCGAGTGCATCTCTGACATCGTAACCACCGAAGGCCTCACCACCATCGCGTCGGTCAACCGCCTCGGCGCTGCCGGTCGAGGCTCCGGCCGGGGCGATGGCACGGCCGACGACGCCTCCGGCCAGGGCCACTTCGACCTCGACGGTCGGTCGTCCGCGGGAATCCCAAACGCGGCGGCCATGTACAGAAGCGATGGCGTCATTCATGAATCGAGCTCCCTGTTCCAGGCAGCGAGCACAGCCCCGAGTTGATTGGCGGGATCGAACAACAACGCCCGCGCACAGCGACGCACACGGTCGCGGTCGGCCTCGACGGTGAGGTATTCGACCGGCGATTTGCCATCGACACGCGCCAGGAACAGGCCCGCCAGCAGGCTGGCAGCACGCGCCTCGAGTTCGGTGACAGGCTCCCAGGTAACGCCGTCGAGATAAGTGCGAGCCAGCATCGTGAAACAGGCATTGAACCCATCCCGTGCTGCAGGATTCCATAACGACTTCAGCAGCAGGTGGTTCAGGCAGAAGGCGATATCGAAGGCCGGATCACCGATGCAGGCGCACTCGGCATCGAGAAACACCGGACCGTCGGGGCCAATCAGGATGTTTTTCGGACTGACATCACCATGGATCATCACCCGGCGAGTCGTCGCCGTGCGCCGGCTCAATCCAAACAGCACGTCGTGCAGGTCGGAATGGCGTGTCGCTGTTGCTTCGAGGTAAGGCTCGAGGCGGATGGAGTGGAAGATATCGGCACGCGGGAAGCGTCGGGCGACGTCGGCCTGATCGGCCGTCGCCGCGTGAATCGCGACCAGCCGCCGACCGACCTCTGCCGCCATTAACGGGTCGGCACGGCCATCCCGCAGTTCAGTCTTCCACAACGGATGTGAGGTCGGGTCAAGGTATTCCATCGCGCAGAGCATGGCGTCGGCATCATGGTAGAGAACGCGCGGTGCCGCACTGCGCACGATCTTGCCGACGACCTCGTACCAGGCAACCTCAAAGCGGTTGCGTTCGACCGGAGCGTGCCACTCGGCGGCTACCCTGAGCTGCGGTAAGGCGCGCTTGACACAATACGTGCGCTCCGGCGTCATCACTTTCCAGATGTCAGACGAGACACCGCCGGTCAGCTCCTCGAAACGTGCGGCGTCGACGTCGAGAAGCAGACCGCCATGACGTAGTGCAGCGATCATGGCGTCATCGGGTAATGGGGCGTTTTTGGTGCTCGAATCCAGAATCACATCCTTCTGCCTCCGGGTCAGATCTTGGCCCGACCCATGACAGCGCGACCTTACACGACCCTTCCCTGGTCCAACACCGGATGGCGGACAGGGACCAACCCAAGAAGCCTCTAATCAAGTCATGGACGCGAATCTTGCCCCCAGAATGTCCAGCTTTGTCGTGGCAACTCTTCGCCATAGCCAGCTATTACGTGCACTCTGCGCCTCAAATCTGAACATTCTGCATTACCATCTACTTCGTCCAGACTTGATCAGAGGTTCCTTAAGTCCCACGGACAGGACCACGATGGGTAAGGGTCGAGCACCAGCCCAACGACCCGGTCGCGACAGAGCTCTGCCCGGACGCAACCGCTACCTTTACGCTCCCTTATCCAGGCGCTATCGTCCCAATCGAAACTACCAGGCAGGGAGAAACGGCATGTCGACCAACCGGACCGGGGCATTGAATTTCAAGCGCAACTTTATGACCGGCATTCTGACGGTGATCCCGCTGGCGATCACCTGGTGGCTGTTCGATTTCCTCTTTCGCCTGCTCTCGCGCTTCGGCCAGCCTATCGTACGCACCATCCAGAAGGATCTCGACGAAACATCCCCGATCCTCTCCGCGCTGTTCCGCCAACCCTGGTTCGACGACTTCCTCGCGGTGGCCATTGTCGTCGTCGCGATCTACTTGCTCGGCTGGTTCGCCAGCCGGGTACTCGGCCGGCGGATCCTCAGCGCGATGGAGGCACTGGTAACCCGGCTGCCGCTGGTGCAGACAGTCTATGGTGCGATCAAGAAGCTGGTCGGGGTGCTGCAGACCAAGCCAGAGAATGTCGAACGCGTCGTGCTGGTCAACTTTCCGAATGACCGGATGAAGACGGTCGGCCTGGTCACCCGGACGCTGACCGACGCCCGCACCGGACAGGCCCTGGCCGCAGTCTACGTGCCGACGACGCCAAACCCGACCAGCGGCTACCTCGAGATCGTGCCACTCGACGACGTGGTCTCGACCGACTGGACGATGGACGAGGCGATGAACTTCATCATCTCCGGCGGGGCGATCGCACCGGACAACATCCCATTTTCTCGCGATCCGAACGAGAGCGGGTCGGTGACCGCCGAGCCACCAGCAACCTGACCCGACGGACACGGGCATCAGGCGAGGCGAAGACCGCCACCCTCAGGGCAGGTCGAACAGCAACACTTCGGCGGCGTCACGCCCCTCGATTCGGACCTGGTCCAGTTCCTCGATACGAGCGCCGTCACCTCCAGAAAGCGCTTGGCCATTGACGCTGACCGCACCGCGGGCGACGTGAACGTAGGCCCGGCGCCCCAACTCCAGCGCATGCTCGACCGCCTGTCCCGAAACCAACAGCGTGCCGTAGAGCAGGGCATCCTGGTGGGATCCGATCGAGCCGTCGCGACCGTCAGGTGAAATCAGCAAGGCCAACCGGCCATGACGCTCTTCGTTCGGAAAGTGTTTCTGCACATAGCCGGGTTCGACGCCAGCACGGTTCGGCAGAAGCCAGACCTGCAGGAAGTGCACCTCCTGGTCCTGCGAAGCATTGCACTCGCTGTGCTGCACGCCGGTCCCGGCGCTCATGCGCTGCACATCACCGGGGCGGATCACCGAGCCGTTGCTCATGCTGTCTTTGTGTTCCAACGCACCTGAGAGGACGTAGCTGACGATCTCCATGTCGCTGTGACCATGGGTCGGAAAGCCGCCACCCGGCACGACCCGGTCGTCGTTGAGCACCCGCAGGTTGGAAAAACCCATCTGATCCGGGTCGTGGTAGCCGGCGAACGAGAAGGTGTGATGACTGTTTAACCAGCCGTGGTCGGCATGACCGCGCTCATCGGACCGGCGGATGGTGATCATGGCTGGGTTCCCTGTTGCGGCGTACGGCGCCGTTCCGGGTGCCATGATGACCGATATCAACCCGGCAAATAACCATCTTTGCCATGGCCTTATCGCACCCGCGGCCGCGTCACCGACACAAAACTGCCCTGGGTCACGGTCGGAGTCGAAAGCAGCGTCTATATTTTTTGAAACACTGCGGAGTACATCATGAGCGGCAGGAAGGTGTTCAAATATTCAGGGCGCGACGTCGACGTCTTCTGGGACGGCCGTCTCTGCATCCATATCGGTGAATGCGGACACTCCGAAGGCGACCTGTTCGTCGGTGGTCGCGACCCGTGGTGCGTGCCCGACAACGCAACGACCGATGACGTCGGCGAAGTGTGCCAGCGCTGCCCGACCGGTGCGCTGGTCTACCAGGGTGATGCCGCTGGCGACGAGACTCCGGATAGCGAGAACAGCGTCACGGTAAGCCACCACGGTCCGCTGTTCGTCCGTGGCGACCTGGGCATCGTTGGTGCACCGGACGACATGCCGGGCGTCCGTTTCCGCGCGGCACTCTGTCGCTGTGGCCAGTCGGCCAACAAGCCGTTCTGCGACAACAGCCACGAGCAGGCCGGTTTCCGTGACTACGGCGCGGTCGGCAAGCGCGGCCCGGGCTTCGAAGGCCACGGCGGAAAATTCGGGATCAGGCTCCGGAAAGACGGCCCGCTGGTGCTCACGGGCAAGGTCAATATCCGCAACGGCAGCGGACGAGTCGCCTGGCGCGGCGAGGAGGTTGCGCTGTGCCGTTGCGGCGTATCGAAAAACAAGCCATTCTGCGACGGCACCCACAAGCGCGTCGGGTTCAAGGCCGAGTGAAACCCGTCTCTCCCGGCTACCGGACCGTATTCCCCGGGCCAGCCCCCAGGGCGTGTCCCGGCAGGAAGCGGCTGCGTCCACCCTTCCCCCCGAACGATCTCGACAAGGAATCCCGATCATGACCAAGCGCAACAAGGAAAAGCCGGCCAAACCCAAGGGAAGGATGAAGCGGCGTGACTACGAGGCGGCACTGCGCCCACTGCAGGCCGAACTGTGCCACCTTCAGTCGTGGATCAAGGCCAGCGGCGAGCGAGTCGTCATCATCTTCGAAGGGCGCGATGCCGCCGGCAAGGGCGGGACGATCAAGGCACTGACCGAACGCGTCAGCCCACGTGTCTTCCGTACCGTCGCGCTGCCGGCGCCCTCCGATCGCGAGAAATCCCAGCTCTACATGCAGCGCTACCTGCTTCACTTCCCGGCCGGCGGCGAGATCACCATCTTCGACCGCAGCTGGTACAACCGTGCCGGGGTGGAGATCGTCATGGGTTTTTGCACCCCAGAACTGCGCGAGCGTTTCCTGACCCAGGCACCCGAATTCGAAAAGACCCTGTGCAACAACGGCATCCACCTGATCAAGTACTGGCTCGAAGTCGGCGACGAGGAACAGAAGGCACGGTTCCAGAAACGCATCCACGATCCCCGCCGACAGTGGAAGCTGAGCCCGATGGACCTCGAATCACGACGCCGCTGGTATGACTATTCACGTGCCCGCGACGTCATGCTCGATGCAACCGACACTACGTGGGCGCCATGGAATGTCGTCAATTCCAATGACAAGCGTCGCGCCCGACTCAACGTCATCACCCATCTGCTGGCGCAGTTCCCGTACGAACCGCCGAAACAACCCGTGGTAAATTTGCCCAAGCGTAATCTCAAGGCGCAGTATGACGACGACAAAACGATGCATGGCCGCCGCTGGATTCCGACGCCGTACTGAACGACGGGTCGACGGGACACCGGGCGGTGCCGCTCCAAGTCGCCGGCCGCCCGGTCTCTCACCGATCACCGTCAGCCGGTGGGTGCCCCGTCAGTTGAGGTCGTCGTCCTTGTAGTACTTGGTGCCCTTGACGGTCAACTCCACGGCAAGACCCGCATCGGTGATCTGGTAGAGGAAGATCCCTTCCGCGATCGGTACCGCGCCCTGGTAGGCGCCGCCATCATCCTCGTACTTGGCCGCTGCAGTCGCTTGGCCACCGACCTCCCAGCCCGAATTGACGAACTGGTCGAGTTGCTTTTTGCCGGCGAAGACCCAGACCAGGCCGAATTTCTTTATGCCAAACCCGAGTCCGGCCTGCACCTCAATCATGTTCATGTAGGTCTTCTTGCCTGACTTGTTGTCGTAGGCGATCCCTTTTCCGGAACCGCCACCGGCGAACATGATCTTGGTGCCAAAGTTACTGAATACAGCGTAGCCGGCCGCCGACTGGACCGCCTTCTTGGCGCTCGGCTGCACGCGGTAGAGGTCTGCGAGCACCTCTTTGACCTTGGCCTGGTACTCGGCCTTCTCCTCGGCCACGCTGGCCGCGTTCGCGATCGGAATTCCGGCGCCAAACAGGGCGGTTGCGAAAATCGCGGAAACAAGTGATCTGAGCATGACCTTCTCCATTTCAAGAACTTGGTAGCGGTCTTGGGAAGTGGTATCAATCAGCGTAGCTCAGTCTGCGCCACGCACAAGTGACGTCTGTCACCCAGAATCGACCTGTCTGCGCCCACACGCAGGAACGCCCGGCAACGGCATCGGCTATGCTCTCCCGGACGCTGCCCCGGCTTCATGGTCCAACTGTGAAGGAACCCACAGGATCTACTCCATGACCCCCCGCCCCGCGCAGAGAAAGACCAAGATTGTCGCCACCATCGGCCCGGCCTGCGACGACCTCGCCACGCTGACGGCGATGATTGCCGCCGGCATGAATGTCGCACGGTTGAACTTCTCCCACGGCGACGTCGACCAGCACGCCCGTCGCCTGGAACTGGTGCGCCAGGCGGCAAAGGCGTCCGACACCCTTATTGCGACCATGATCGACACCCGTGGAGTCGAGGTGCGCACCAGCACCCTGACCGAGCCGACGGTAACCCTGACCCCAGGCGCCGAGTTCCGCCTCCATGCTGATAACCGGAAGGGGACCGCCGAAGGTGTCGGCGTCTCCTACGCCCGCCTGGCCGATGAAGTAAAGCCCGGTCACTGCGTGCTGATCGACGATGGGGCCATCGAGTTGCGTGCCGAACGGCGCGAGGGCGACACGTTGGTCTGCCGCGTAGTCGTCGGCGGCACCTTGTGGCCACGCAAGAGCATTAACGTCCCCGAGTCGATCCTCACTCTCGGTTTCGGCGACCCCGTGGTGCACCAGAACACCGTCGACGAAATCGAGTTCGCCGTAACCCACGAGGTCGACTACATCGCCGCGTCGTTCATCCAGTCGGCCGATGACGTCCAGACGGTCCGCCGCATCCTGAGGGCACACGACGCACGCATCCCGATCATCGCCAAGATCGAGAGCCGGCGCGGCGTCGACAACCTCGACACCATCGTCACTGCCGCCAACGGCACCATGGTCGCGCGTGGCGACCTCGGCGTAGAACTGCCGCTGGCGGAAGTCCCCGGCACCCAGAAAAAAATCATCCCCACCACCGTCTACAACGGCAAACCGGCCATTACCGCGACGCAGATGCTCGACTCCACGGAGCGCAACCCGAAGCCGACCCGGGCCGAGGCGAGCGACGTCGCCAACGCCATCCTCGACGGCAGTTCGGCGGTGATGCTCTCGGGCGAGACGGC
>QNFN01000021.1 GCA_003645555.1 Gammaproteobacteria bacterium
GCGGAGGCGGCCATGGCGTAGGCATTTCCAGGCCTACGCCTGGGCCACGACGACTGCGTTACGTGGATCGTGGCCGCGGCCCAGCAGGCCGGCGATGGCCGCAGCCAGGGTGCAGCCCGAACCATGATAGACGTGCTCGAGGCGTGGCCAGGAGCGGGCATCGACCGTTCCGTCACCACCGTAGAGGCGGTTGATGACCTCGTCACTCGCCTCGTGGGTGCCGGTAATCAGGACCCAGGCACAGCCGTGGGTCAGCAGCCGTGCCGCGCAGGCATCCAGGTCCTCGTCATCGGGGGCAAGGCACCGCGCCTCAAGGCTGTTCGGCGTCACGACGGTGACTTGCGGCAACAGGTCGCGCATGGCGCAGACCAACGCATCGCCAGCGAGTTGGGCACCGCCGCCGGCGGCGGTGATCGGGTCGAGGACGACCGGAATGTGTGGATGGTCGCGCAGCAGAGTGTGCACCGTGTCGGCGACGGCAGCGCTGCCGAGCAGGCCGATCTTGAAGGCGCTGACCGGGAAGTCAGCGAGGACGGTGCGGGCCTGGGCGGCTACCAACTCCGGGGCGAGGGGCTCGATGCGGGTGACGTTGCGCGTGTCCTGCACAGTGATGGCGGTGGCGACCGGGGCCGCGTGGCAGCCGACGCTGGCGAGGGCCTCGATGTCGGCCTGAATGCCCGCGCCGCCGCTCGGGTCAAGGCCCGAGAAGGTCATCACTACCGGTGTCTGTTGCGCCTGGGCCAAGTCCGCCATGTTCGCTCCGCGGCGGAGTCTAGCACGCACCCCTGGCCGGTCGATGGCTGATTATTGACTACACTCAGGTGGGTCCGCAGTTGACGAGGAGGCCGTCGTGGCCGGTGACCGGAACGGTCAGCCGCTGACCAGGGAGATGGCGGAGCTGACCCGTGAATTCTGCCGCCTGATCGAGAGTGCCGGTGAGCGCCGCGATCCCGGCTGGTTGCGTGAGGTGTTTACCCTGTTGCCTCGGCTCCATGTCGCCGTCATATCGTTACATGACACCAGATCGCAGACGGAGGAGGCGTCGGATCCGGAGAACTGGCCCGGCGAGGAACACGGTCATCTCGATGCTCTCGATGACCGATTCGAGTTTTATTCGCGCCTGCGCAGCGACCTCGGTGAGCACGATGGCTACTGGCTCGAGTTCGATCCGGTCGGTGACGCCCACGACAGCATGAGCGGAAGTCTGGCCGACGACCTGGCCGACATCTATTACGACGTCAGGGAGGGGCTGGCACGGCACGACGCGGCGGAGGCTGCGGACCCGGCGGCTGACGCCATTCACTTCTGGAAACGTTCCTATCGCCTGCACTGGGGGCAACACCTGGTCGACGCCGAGCGCCACCTCTACTCGCTGAAGGCGCGCAACCGACTCGGTCATTGAATTCCGCCTTCCCTTATAATCCCGTGGCACCAATTGACTCTGGTCATTTGGCCGGCTGACGCGTCAGTGCGCTCATGCTGCCGTGGAACCCGCCGACACCGGGGCTGTCCCATTATCAAGCCAGCCCTGCCAGGGGCCGAAACAGACGGAGAATCCAGATGAACGATGTCACCGCCCAGTCCGCCACGGGCACGAACCCGGCCTTCTGCACCGAGCTGCGCGATTCGGACATGGTCATCACCGATTCCGCGCGCACCGCGCTCACCGGCCTGCTTAGCGAGGCCAGCGCAGAGGATGATGTCGATGCCGTGCGCGTCTACGTCTCCGGCGGCGGTTGTGGTGGCATGACCTACGGCATGACTTTCACCGACCAGTCCACTCCCTTCGACACCATCTATGATCGGGACGGCCTGAAGCTCTATGTCGACGCCGTGGCGTTGAGCTACCTGCGCGGTGCCGAGATCGACTACGTCGACCAGGCGATGGGGGCCAGCTTCGTCTTCCGCAACGCCTTCCAGGCGGTGGGTGGCAGCGGTTCCTGTTCGGCTTGCGGCGCCGCCGACGGTGGCGGCGGTGGGTGTGCCTGAACAGGCCAGGACACCAACTGGTCGACCGCATCGTCTGCTGCTGCTCGCTCCACCGGGCAGCTACCGCACCGTCCCTTACCTGCGCGCCGCCGAGCGCCTCGGCGTCGAGGCGGTCGTCGCCTCGACTGGTCGTCATCCGCTGATCGGTGGGCCGGGTGGTCTCAATCTGGACCTGCCTGACCTCGATCGTTCTCTGCAAACCCTTCTCAATGCGGCCAGTGACCAGCGCTTCGATGCCGTCATCTCCACCGATGACCTGACCGTAGACCTGGCCGCTCACGTGGCCCAGGCACTCGAACTGCCCGGCAACACGCCCGGGGCGGCTCGCCTGGCGCGGCGCAAGGACCTGGCGCGCAGCTGCCTGGCCGAGGCCGGCCTGCCGGTACCCGAGCACCGTGTGGTTGATTTGCGCCGGCCGTTCGTTGACCAGGTGGATGGCTTCCCTTTCCCTTGTGTGATCAAGCCACTGGCGCTTTCCGGGAGCCGTGGCGTGATCCGTGCCGATAGCCCGGAGGCATTGGAGGCGCTGCGTCTGCGGGTGGCGGCGATTGCTGCGGACGCACCGTTTCCCGAGGAGCGTCACCACGCCCTGCTCGAGGCCTACCTGCCTGGGTTCGAGGTGGCCCTGGAGGGATTGCTCGACGCCGGTAAACTCGAGGTGCTGGCCTTGTTCGACAAGCCCGATCCTCTCGAAGGGCCCTATTTCGAGGAGACCTACTACATCACGCCGTCACGCCACCCGATGGCGCTGCAACGACGCGCCGCCGCGCGGGTCGCCGAGGCGTGTCGGGCCTACGGGCTACGCGAAGGGCCCGTGCATGCGGAGCTGCGGTTGCACGATGGCGAGGCGTGGCTGCTCGAGGTGGCGGCACGGACCATCGGTGGCGAATGCGCCCGTTTGCTACGCGTCGGTGTTGAAAGCGGGCTTGAAGAGCGGGTTATCGGGCAGGCGCTGGGTCAGGCGGTTAGTGCTGTGCCAGCCGTGGACGCGGCCGGGGTGCTGATGTTACCGACCCCCCGGCGGGGGGTCCTGCGCCGGGTCGAAGGAGTGCTCGAGGCGTCCAGGGTTCCCGGTATCGAGGCGGTCGAGATCAGCGTGCGCGAGGGCTACGAACTGGTGCCGCTCCCGGAAGGGGAGAGCTACCTTGGATTCATCTTTGCCCGCGCCGCGACCCCGGCTGCCGCCGAGAAGGCGCTGCGTCGGGCGTACGCCTGCCTGCGGGTGGTCACGGCCCCGGTGCTGCACCGGGGGCGAGTGGTGGCGGCCACGGAGACCTGAGAACCGGCGTTGCCCATCCTCATTGCACAGGCTCAAGAACGCGCTATTGGCATCCCGTCGAGACCTCGCTAAGGAACCTCTGCTTAATTCTGGGCGAAGTAGATGGTGATGCAGAATGTTCAGATTTGAGGCGCAAAACGCACGTAATAGCTAGCTATTGCGAAGCTTTGCAACGATAAAGCTGGACATTCTGGGCGCCAGATACGAGTTCATGAATTAATCAGAGGTTCCCTAACTAGCGAAGAACACTATTTTTTCGCCCGCGGCGCCTGTTGCTGGAAACCGGACGGCAGCTCGCCGTAGTCGCCCTCGTGGAACAGGAAGCCGATCATGTGCTTCTCGATCAGCCCGATGCTGCTCGAATCGGCGGTGTTGAGTCCGTTTTCGTTGATGATCATCGTCAACCGCTGCAGCCACTGATCCCAGCCGGCCTTGGAGATGTTGTCGAAAATGCGCTGGCCCAGTTCGCCGGGGTGGGGTGGCTCGTCGAGCCCCTCGGCCCGGGTGTTCAGGACGGTGCAGTTAACCAGTCGGGTCATCGGAATTCCTCGGCAGTGCCCGGATTGGTCCGGGAGTCAGAGTGGTTTCAGTGTTGCCAGCAGCACGATGGCGATCAGGAACAGGACCGGCACCTCGTTGAACCAGCGATAATAAACATGGCTGCGGCCATTGCGGTCATCGCGGAACGCCTTCAGATGTTGGCCGCAGACGAAGTGATAGACCACCATGCAGGCGATCAGTGCCAGCTTGGCGTGGAGCCAGCCCATCTGGCCGTAGACCTGCCATGCGTAGGCGACCAGCATCCAGACGCCAAAGCCAACTGTCAGCACCATGCCCGGCGTGGCGATGCCATAGTAGAGCTTGCGCTCCATCACCTTGAAGCGCTCGTTGCCAGCGGCGTCCTCGCACTGGGCATGATAGACGAACAGCCGCGGCAGATAGAACAGCCCCGCAAACCATGTAACCATGAAAATCAGGTGCCAAGCCTTGATCCAGAGCATTTCGTTTCCTTACTTTGCGCCGGTCACTCGATATTCAGTTTCTTCAGCCGGTAGCGCAGGGTGCGGAAGCTTACGCCGAGCAGTTCGGCGGCCGCGGTCCGGTTCCAGCGCGTCTGCTCAAGGGCCTGGACGATACGCTGGCGCTCGATCTCCTCAAGGTAGGCAGGCAGAGGCAGGTCGGTCGCTATCGGCGGCGCCTCTTTCATGGATGCTGCGGCGCTGTGAAGGCCGAGGTCGTCTGGTCGGATGACGTCATCCTCACACAGTGCGGCGGCGCGTTCGAGAATGTTCTCGAGTTCACGCACATTGCCCGGATAGGCGTAGCCGGTCAGGACCTTGAGTGCTTCGGGGGCGAGGGTGGTCGGAGGGGTGTTGCCCCGGTCGGCCAGGCGCTCGGTGATGTGCTGGACGAGGTCGGGGATGTCGCCCGGGTGTTCGCGTAGTGGCGGCACCGGCAGCTCGATGACGTTGATGCGGTAGTAGAGGTCTTCGCGGAAAGTGCCGTCGGCCACCAGCTGACCGAGATCCTTGTGGGTCGCGCTGAGGATGCGCACGTCGACCCTCAGCTCGCGCTCACTGCCGACCGGGCGCACCGCTTTTTCCTGAATCGCGCGCAGCAGCTTCACCTGCAGCAGTAGCGGCAGTTCGCCGACTTCGTCAAGCAGCAGCGTGCCACCGTTGGCGGCCTGGAACAGCCCGGTCTTGTCGCGGACCGCTCCGGTGAAACTGCCTTTGCGGTGACCGAACAGCTCGCTCTCCATCAACTCCGCGGGGATGGCACCGCAGTTGACGGCGACGAACGGGCTGTCGGCGCGTGGTCCGAGGTCGTGGATCATGCGCGCCGCCAGCTCCTTGCCGGTGCCGGATTCGCCGCTGATGTAGACCGGCGCCTGACTGCGTGCCAGCTTGGCGATCAGTACCCGGGTCTGCTCCATTTGCGGTGAGGTGCCGATCAGCATCATGCGCGTGCTGCGGCGTGCCGAGTGGTCGCCGAGGCGCAGGGCCGCGCTGGCGAGATCACGCAGTGCCTGGAGGTCGACCGGCTTGGAGACGAAATCGAACGCGCCGGCCTTCAGGGCCTCAATCGCCGTTTCCATGTTGCCATGGGCGGTGATTACCGCCGTCGGCAGATCGGGATGGTGTCGCTGGATGTAGCGCACCAGGTCGATACCGTCACCGTCCGGCAGGCGCATGTCGGTCAGGCAGAGGTCGAAGCGATGGCTGCCGAGCAGGGCACGTGCCTGCTGCAAATCCTGTGCGGCACGGCTGTCGACCTGCATCCGCTCAAGGGTCAGGCCGAGCAGTTCGCAGATGTCCGGTTCGTCGTCGACGATCAGGGCAAGGGGACGGGTCATGGCGCGGCGTCGGTTGGAGTCAGTTCGGCGAAGCGGATACGGAAGCAACTGCCCCCGGCGGGTGGCCTCAAGTAGTCGAGGCGGGCGAAATTATGCTCGCACAGTGCACGTGAAATATACAGCCCGAGTCCGCTGCCACGCGAATCGGTGGTGAAAAAGGGCTCAAAGATCTGCTGGGCCGATACCTCGTTGATCCCTGGGCCGTCGTCGACCACCTCGAGGTAGGGACCGCGGATGCCAGCCGTTTGGCCACCGTACAGCCGCACCCTGGTGGCTCCGCTCGGGTCCGGGGATTGGCCATAACGCAGGGCGTTGGTGCACAGGTTGCGTAGAATTTGCTGCAACTGCACTGGATCGAAGTTGATCCGGGTGTCAGCCGGATCGATCTCGGCGGTGAGTTGCCCTGGGGAGAGACCTTCACTGCGGCTGAATTCATTGATGAAGGTTGTGACCGTGGATCCCAGGCGTTGCGTCTCCGGGTGGCTGCCGCTACGTCGCGACAATTGCATGATGCTTTCAATGATTTCATTCACGCGCCCGGTGTGCTGGCGGATGATCTCGATCAGGCGGGAGTCGCCGTGGTCGAGCGAACCGCTTTCATCAAGCAGTTGAGCGGCATGGCTGATGGCCCCGAGTGGATTGCGGATTTCGTGGGCGATACTGCCGGTCAATCGCCCAAGAGAGGCCTGCTTCATCTGCACCATCTGGTGCATCACGCTGCTGCTGTCATCGAGGAAGATCAGCGTGCCGCTTTCTGCCGAGGCCCCGAGGCGTGCGAAACGGGGCAGGATGTCGGCGCCGACTTCGGCCATGCGCAGGGTCCCGATCTCGGCGGTCGGGTCGTTGCGCCACGCCACCAGGCGCGCGGCCAACTCGGCCGACAGGTTGCGTAGCGCAACCGGTTGCTCATGCTCCGGCAGGCCCAACAGGGCGCGGGCCGACGTGTTGATCAGGCGAATGCGAGCCTCGGCATCGATGACGATGACCCCGGACTGCAGGCGACGGATGATGTAGTCGTTCAGTTGGGCCAGGTTGGCCAGGTCGAGGCCACGCTGGGCGGCTATGGCCTCACTCTGACGCAGGTGACCGGCCAGCCAGCGGGCGACCAGGGCGGTGGCGAAAAAGACCGTGCCGTGGATTCCCGCCTGGGTGTAGTGGGTGTCGCCGAACAGGTCGAACCACTGGGCAAATATCTGCTCCCCGAGCATGCCCAGCGTGGCCAGAGCCGCGTAGAGCAGCGCCATTTCGCCCGCCAGCAGCACGCCGCCAGCGGCGACGGGAATTGCCAGCAGGGTGCCAAGGCCGCTTGGCAATCCGCCACTGGCGTGCATCAACAGGGTCAGGGTGGCGATGTCGATCAACAGCATCAGGGTGACCTGGATGCCGAAGTCCGGTTGGCGCCGGGCGACCAATGCGAGCGCGAGTGCCGCCAGGACCAGGTAGCCGATGCTGCTCTCGGCGAACAGGGCCCGGTCGAATGACCCGAGCAGGGTGGGGCCGAGGCGGGAGAAGTAGAGGCCGGCGAAGAGGCCGGCCAGCAGCACCCGGTAACTGGCATAGAGCAGCAGCGGTTCCCACGGGCGGCCGTCGACGAAGGCCGGTGGGGCCGTGCTGCGACCTTGCAGCGAGGCGACAGTGGGCTCGGCTTCAGCCGTCGCCACGTGCATGTTCCGGAGAGCAGTAGTGACGACCATCGACGTGTTGCAGGGCGCGGTGGGTGGGGAGATGGACTCCGCAGTGAGCGCAGCAGACGGTGGTCACGACCGGGGCCGAAGAAGTGGTGCGTATTCGTCGCCGCCGCAGGACATCGCGGATCAGCACCAGGGCGATCCAGATCGCCAGCAGCAACAGCAGCATGCGGAGCATCATGGCCTGATTGTAAGGGCGCTCCAGGGGGGTGCAAGCGGAAGCGGCATGGTGACCGGTCGTGATGACCGGTAGAGTGGCCTCCGCCGTGGGAGAGAGACTGTACCTGCGGCGACGATCATGGGTATAATTATATTTTATGTGCCGATAATTGTTGTCGATACACGGGAGCGAGTATGAATCTGCATGAATACCAAGCGAAGCAGCTCTTCAGGGAGTACGGGCTGCCCGTCTCGGAGGGATTTGCCGCCACTACGGCTCAGGAAGCCGTTGATGCGGCTGGCAAGATCGGTGGTGAGCGCTGGGTGGTCAAGGCCCAGGTCCACGCCGGCGGACGTGGCAAGGCCGGTGGCGTCAAGCTGGTCAGCACCAGGCAGGAGATCGAGGATTTCGCCCACCACTGGTTGGGCAAGAACCTGGTCACTTACCAGACCGATGCCAACGGCCAGCCGGTCAACCGCATCCTGGTCGAGTCCTGCACCGATATAGACCAGGAGCTCTACCTCGGCGCCGTGGTCGATCGTAGCAGCCGCCGGGTCGTGTTCATGGCCTCGACCGAGGGTGGGGTGGAGATCGAGAAGGTCGCCGCCGAGACCCCGGAGAAGATCCTCAAGGCCGAGATCGACCCCACCGTCGGCGCCCAGCCCTACCAGGCGCGCGAGATGGCGTTCAAGATGGGACTCAACCCCGGCCAGGTGAAGCAGTTCACCAAGGTTTTCCTTGGCCTTTCGAAGCTGTTCCACGATTTCGACCTGGCGTTGCTCGAGATCAACCCGCTGGTGATCACCAGCGACGGCGACATCCACTGCCTCGATGGCAAGATCAACGTCGATGGCAATGCGCTGTATCGCCAGCCAAAGATCCGCGAAATGCACGATCCATCGCAGGAAGATGCCCGTGAGGCGCATGCGGCGCAGTGGGAGCTGAACTACGTGGCTCTCGACGGCAGCATCGGCTGCATGGTCAACGGTGCCGGACTGGCGATGGGCACCATGGACATCGTCAAACTCTACGGCGGTTTCCCGGCCAACTTCCTCGACGTTGGCGGCGGCGCGACCAAGGAGCGCGTCTCCGAGGCGTTCAAGATCATTCTCTCCGATGACAACGTCAAGGCGGTGCTGGTCAACATCTTCGGTGGCATCGTCCGCTGCGACCTGATCGCTGAAGGGGTCATCGGTGCGGTAACGGAGGTCGGGGTCAACGTCCCGGTCATCGTGCGTCTCGAGGGCACCAAGGCCGAAGAGGGTTCCAAGCTGCTCGCCGAGAGCGGGCTGTCGATCATCGCGGCCACGAGTCTTGCCGACGCCGCGCAGCAGGCGGTCAACGCCGCGGAGGGCAACTGATGAGTATCCTGGTCAACAAGGACACCAAGGTCATCTGCCAGGGCTTCACCGGTGGTCAGGGCACGTTCCACTCGGAACAGGCGATCGCCTACGGCACGCAGATGGTCGGTGGCGTCACCCCCGGCAAGGGTGGCCAGACCCACCTCGACCTGCCGGTGTTCAACACCGTGCGCGACGCCGTCGATGCAACCGGCGCCGAGGCCTCGGTGATTTTCGTTCCGGCACCGTTCTGCAAGGACTCGATCCTCGAGGCGGCCCATGCCGGTATCAAGCTGATCGTCACCATCACCGAGGGCATCCCGACGCTGGACATGCTCGAGGTCAAGGTGATCTGTGATCAGCTCGGCGTCCGCCTGGTCGGCCCGAATTGCCCCGGTGTCATCACCCCGGGCGAGTGCAAGATCGGCATCATGCCGGGGCACATTCACCAGCCCGGCAAGATCGGCATCGTCTCGCGCTCCGGCACGCTGACCTACGAGGCGGTCAAGCAGACCACCGACACCAACCTCGGCCAGTCGACCTGCGTCGGCATCGGCGGCGACCCGATCCCGGGTTCGAACTTCATCGACATCCTGACGCTGTTCCAGGACGACCCGCAGACCGAGGGCATCGTCATGATCGGTGAAATCGGTGGCACCGCCGAGGAAGAGGCCGCGGCCTTCATCCAGGCCAATGTCACCAAGCCGGTGGTCTCCTACATCGCCGGCGTCACCGCACCCAAGGGCAAGCGCATGGGCCATGCCGGGGCGATTATCGCCGGTGGCAAGGGCACCGCGGACGAGAAGTTCGCCGCCCTCGAGGCAGCCGGTGTGCACACCGTCCGCTCGCTGGCCGAGATCGGCAGCAAGATGGTCGAGGCGCTCGGCTGACAGCCCCCGCAGCGTCCCGTGGAACCGCCCCTTCGTGGGGCGGTTTCATTTTCGGAACCTGGTGTGTGCCCCGTGTTCGCCTGGCACGGCCTGCCAAATCCGGGTACGGTCCACGTCCGTGTGACAGTCTGCCTGCCAGACCGGACCGGATGCTGACAGTTGCCGGCATCCTTTCTACTATTCGCCATACTCAATCACCACGTGCTGCCGGTCACCGATCACGCCCATGGCCCTGATCCTCGCTCTCGCCCAGATCGACCTGCGGGTCGGTGATCTCGACGGCAACGTCGAGCGCATCACCGACGCCAGCCGCCGCGCCCGCGACGCCGGGGCGGACGCCGTCGTCTTCCCGGAACTGGCCCTGACCGGATACCCGCCGGAGGACCTGCTGCTGCGTCCCGGATTCATCCGCCACGCAACGCAGGCGCTCCAGGGGCTCGCTGAGCAGGCCGTCGGAATCGATATGATCGTCGGTCACCCGGAGTCCGATGGCGAGGGCCTCTACAATGCCGCCTCGCTGTTGCGTGGCGGTCGTGTGGTGGCCACCTATCGCAAGCACGAACTCCCCAACTACAGCGTCTTCGACGAAAAGCGCCATTTTCGCGCCGGCACAGAACCGTGCGTGGTCGACATCGCGGGCATTCCGATTGGCCTGACCGTCTGTGAGGATATCTGGCATCCCGGTATTGCTGGTGCCAGTGTCGCGGCCGGGGCGCGACTGCTGGTCAATCTCAATGCCTCGCCCTTCCATGCTGGCAAGCAGGTGGAGCGTGAGGCGATGTTGCGCGACCGCCAGATCGAGGCCGCGGTACCGGTGGTCTACGTCAACCTGGTCGGTGGTCAGGATGAACTGGTGTTCGACGGCGGTTCTTTCGTCCTTGATGCCGAAGGCACGGTCTGTGCACGGGCACGATCATTCGATGAGGATCTGCTGCTGGTCGAGTTCGCCATGGAGTCGGGTTTGCCGGTGGTGCGTCCGGGGCGGATCGAGACGGTGGTCGAGGGCGAAGCCGCGATCTACCGCGCCCTGGTGCTCGGTGTGCGTGGCTACGTTGGCAAGAACGGTTTCGACGGGGCGGTGCTCGGCCTCTCCGGCGGCATCGACTCGGCGTTGACCCTGGCCATCGCCAGCGATGCGCTCGGCCCGGAACAGGTCGAGGCGGTGCTGATGCCGTCACGCTACACGGCGCAGATGAGCATCGACGACGCCCAGGCTCAGGCCGAGGCGCTCGGCGTCAGCCACCGCATGATCCCGATCGAGCCGGCCTTCGACACCTTCCTCGATATGCTCGCCGAGGCCTTCGATGGGCTCCCGGCTGACGTGACCGAGGAGAACCTGCAGGCCCGCTGCCGCGGCGTGGTGCTGATGGCGCTGTCGAACAAGTCACGGCGCATCCTGCTCACTACCGGCAACAAGAGCGAGATGGCGGTCGGCTATGCGACGCTCTACGGCGACATGGCCGGCGGTTTCGCGCCGCTGAAGGATGTGCCGAAAACCCTGGTCTACCGTCTCGCGGAGTATCGCAACGCCGTGGCCCCGGTGATTCCGCGCCGGGTGATCGAGCGGCCGCCGTCGGCAGAACTGGCCCCGGACCAGAAGGACAGCGATTCGCTGCCGTCCTACGATCTGCTCGACGCCATCCTCGAGCGCTTTGTCGAGCGTGACCAGTGCCAGGAGGAGATCGTCGCCGCCGGCTTCGATCCGGCCACGGTACGGCGGGTGATCGGCATGGTGGTGCGCAATGAGTACAAGCGGCGCCAGGCGCCACCCGGGGTGCGCATCAGCCGCAAGGCCTTCGGCCGTGACCGCCGCTACCCGATCACCTCGGGGTACGGGGCCTCCTCCTGAACCACCGTCCGGAAGCACTGATCAGGACACGGGCGGGATGTATACTCCACGTCCTCTGGCCGCCGGGCGCGGCCCGTAACCGGTAATCGAGACACGAGGTACGTGATGAAGAAGATCGAGGCGATCATTAAGCCGTTCAAGCTCGACGATGTCCGCGAGGCCCTCTCGGAGATCGGCATTGCCGGCATGACGGCGACCGAGGTCAAGGGTTTCGGTCGTCAGAAGGGGCACACCGAGCTCTACCGCGGAGCCGAGTACGTGGTCGACTTCCTGCCCAAGGTAAAGATCGAGGCGGTCATCGGTGACGACCTGGTCGAGCGGGCCATTGAGGCGATCACCGACGCGGCCCGCACCGGCAAGATCGGTGACGGCAAGATCTTCGTCAGCGACGTGTCGAAGGTGGTGCGGATCCGCACTGGCGAGGAGGATATGGAGGCGATCTGACCCGGGTCCGCCCGGGTTCGTGCGAGAAAGGGCAAGCGGCGGCTCGATGCTCTACTCGAACGGCCACCAGTCGAAGATTGACGATTCTGCCTGGGCTACATGCCCGGGGAAGTTTGCCCGATAGACCCGCTCCGTGTCGGCAGCGAGATCCTCCATGCCCAGGGCCCGGTAGGCACCCACTACCACCAGCAGCGCATCCGGCATCGCCGGGGTCCGCTGGTAGTGTTCGATTACATACTGGCCGCGGTTGAGGGCGGCTACATAGGCCGTGCGACGCATGTAGTAGTGCGCCACCGCAACTTCGTACTCGGCCAGGTTGTTGCGCAGGTAGAGCATGCGCAGGCGCGCGTCTTCGGCATACTTGCTCTCCGGGAACTTCTGTACCAGCTCCTCGAAGTGGTAGAACGAACGGCTTGCTGAACCCGGGTCCCGTTCCGAGCTCTTGCTCGGAATGAAACGCTCCAGGATGCCGATGCCGCGGTTGAAGTCGGCGAGGCCCTTCAGGTAGTAGACGTAGTCGACGTTCGGATGTTTCGGGTGCAGCTTGATGAAGCGATCGGCGGCGGCGATGGCCTGTTCCGGTTCTTCATAGCGGTAGTAGGCGTAGGCAACCTCGATCTGCGCCTGTTGGGCATAGCGGCCGAACGGTTAACGCGCCTGCAACGACTCGTAGAGCTTGATCGCC
>QNFN01000022.1 GCA_003645555.1 Gammaproteobacteria bacterium
GCCGGGCTGTTCCAGCTCACCTCTTTGTATCGCCACGAGTCGGCAGCAATTTCCCAGCCGTACCAGAACAGGGCCAGCATGCCAGGGAAGAAGAAGACGAAATAGAGAACGAAATCGACCCGCGCCTGCCAACGCACCGGGATCAGCCGGTAGACCACGTCGGCGCGCACATGGGTGTCCTGGGCCAAGGCGTAGGGTCCGGCCATCACGAACAGCGCGCCGTACATCTGGACCATCATGTCAAAGGCCCAGACCGTGGGCGCGTTGAGGACGTAGCGGACGAAAACCTCGTAGACAACCGACAGGGTCAACACCAAGATGCACCAGCCGAAGGCACGCCCGATCCAGATATTGAAGCTCTCGATTGCGTGGATGACGGATTTCATGCCTTTATCTCCGAACCCTTTTAGAGAAGCTCCGAGAAAAGCCCGTCGGGGACTTCCCGGAGTACGGCCGCTCAAAGCAGGATTTTCAGGCCACCTTCATTTTCAACGGATTACAACGTCGAAAATAGTGGCACACGGCCTCCATGAATAGAGGATATGCACCTGGATTGCCGGGAGCAATCCTTGCTCCTGGACCACGGAAACTGATTGATCAGATTTCCGTGGCCAGTTTCTACATGGTAGAGGGGCAGCCGCCGAAGCCGCTGCCCCTCTTGCACATGGTGTCATGCATCTGACTTCAGATGCGCCGAGGCACAACTTAGCCGAAGTGGTGCTTGTAGGCCAGGCCGTAGTCGGGCGCATTCAGAAGCACGTAGTCCATCACCTTCTTGGCGTAGGCCTTCTGCGACTTGACCACCTTGGCAAAGAACGGATCCTCGCCCTCGATGCGCTTGACGACGACGTCCCACGCGTTGAGCTGGTCCTGCATGATCGAATCCGGTGTGCGGTGGACCCTGACGCCGCTCTTCTCCTTCAGGACGATCAGGTCATCGGCATAACGCAGCGTGTTGTTCCAGTAGAAGTTCGAATTCTCGGCCTCGGACGCGTAGCGCAGGATGTTCTGCAGCTCCGGAGCCAGGGAATTGTAGGTCTTCTTGTTGAAGGTGATCTCGAAGCACTCCTGCGACTGGTGGAAGCTGGCCAGGTGGTAGTCCTTGGAGACGTCCTGCATGCCAAAGTCACGGTCGGAGGTCGGGTTGTTGAACTCGGCCGCGTCGATCAGGCCTGACTTCATGGCCGGCTGGATTTCGCCGCCCGGCAACTGAACCACCGACATGCCCATGACCGACATGACGTCTGCGGCCAGGCCCACGGTGCGGTACTTCAGGCCCTTCATCTGCGCGGAGCTCTTGATCTCCTCCTTGAACCAACCCAGCGGCTGTGCCGGCATCGGGCTGTTGAAGAAGCTGACCAGGTTGAGGCCGAGGCTGCCCATCAACTCGTTGAACAGGTCGATGCCGCCGCCGTAGTGGATCCAGCCCAGCATCTCCTGCGCCGACCAGCCGAAGCAGGGGCCGGTACCGAACAGCGAGGCCGCCTTGGATTTCGAATACCAGTAGGCCGGAACATAGTGGGCGCCGTCGAGAACGCCGCGGTGCACCGCATCCTGCATCTGGCTGGTCTTGACGACCGAGTTGACCGACAGCAGGTCGATCTTCAGGCTCTTGCCAGCCATGGCGTGAACGCGATCAACGTAGCTCTTGGCGTTCTCCAGGAAGATGCCGCCACCCCAGGCGGCCTGGACCTTCAAAACCTTGGTCGCGGCCGTCGAGATCATCGGGAAGCCGAGTGCGGCGGTACCAGCGGCGGCGGTGGCTCCTGTCTTGAGAAACTTACGGCGACCAGCCATATCGACCTGGTCAGTTTTCTTTTGCTCTGTCATTGGCTCTTTCCTCTCTTTGGTGAATGTCGGAAACGGCAGCCACCAGGGCCATCCGCGGGTCCAACTTAGTAAGTCTAGGCAACTGACACTGGAATACTATAGACAACGATCAAGCCAACCGGTCGCGTGGCTCGCTGCCGGCGAAGAAGGCATCAAGGTTATCGAGTGCCCGGTACCCCATGGCGTCACGTGTCTCGCGCGTGGCGCTGCCAAGGTGCGGTAGCAGGAACAGGTTGTCGCGGCGGGCAAACTCAGGATCGATGTCGGGTTCGTTGTTGAACACGTCGAGGCCGGCAGCGTAGAGCTTGCCCGAAGCGAGTGCCGCGAGCAGTGCCGCTTCGTTGACCACGTTGCCGCGTGCGGCGTTGATCACGATCGCTCCATTAGGGAGCAGCGCGATACACTCGCCGTTGAGCAACCCGGCGGTTTCCGGCGTCGACGGGCAGTGCAGCGCAAGGAAGTCGCACAGTGGCAGCATCGCCTCGAGGCTCTGATGATAGGTCGCCCCGTGCGCCTTTTCCGGCGGCAACTCGCTGCGGTTGTGGTAGTGAACCTCCATGTCGAAACCGCGCGCGCGACGGGCCGTCACCTGGCCAACGCGCCCCATGCCGACGATGCCGAGTCGCTTGCCGGTAACCTGCACGCCGAGCATGAAGCTCGGGCTCCAGGTGTCCCAGCCCCCGGAGCGCACCAGTCTTTCACCTTCACTGGCCCGCCGTGCCGCTCCGAGCAGCAACAACATGGTGATCTCTGCGGTGGCGTCAGCAAGGACATCCGGGGTGTTGGTAACAGTGACATTGCGCGCCTTGGCGGCGGCGAGATCGATGTGGTCGTAGCCGACCGAAAACGTGGCGATGATGCGGACCGATTCCGGCAGGCGCTCGATGACCTCAGCCCGCAACGACTCAGTGTGGCACGGCAATATGGCATCAGCGCCATCGGCCAGGCGGAGCAACTCGTCGGTGTCGTAGAGGCGATCCTCGGCATTGAGCTGCGGCCGGTAGTCCCGCTCGAGGCGTGCCTCGACGTTGGGCGGCAACTTGCGGGTCACGAGAACGACGGGTTTCTCGGCCAAGGGTACTTCCTGGATACCTTTAGTAGCTGGGGCGAGAGGAGCGACGGTAAACCGCGTGACGGGTTCGTACCGGCACCGGGCAAGGCGTGCGGGGTGGTGGCAGCAAGGACCGGACCCATGTCACGACCGCATCCATCCACCGGTCGAGCATGCTTCTCGTTGCTTTGAATTCCATACCCGATCATGCCATGAACCATGTGCACAATGGCAGCCCCTTTGTATGCGCCAGATCAATTCAGGCAAAACTGCTGTTCCGGCATGGGTGTCGGCGGAGGGGTCCCCGGCGCTCCGAATGCGTTGCCAGCCAGGATCGGACGCCATCATGCCGGCGCGTCGGGCGATGAAGGTGCACTACGTGAAGGGTGCGATCGGCGGCAGATGACCGGTCTGCAGGGGCATGCCCGCTGCGGAACTACCACAGGATGCGGGGTTTCCGATGCCTCGGCCCGTCATCACCCCAGGAACCATCATATCCGTCGCTGGCGCACGTAGTGCTACGCTTAATCCCGGTTTGCCACGATCCATTGACGAGAAATTCGATGAACGAGCGCATCCACCGCCTGCTCCATCACGAGGCAACTCCGGGCATCCTGCTGGTCATCGCGGCCCTGCTGGCGATGGTCGCCGAAAACTCATCGGTGAAACCGCTCTACGACGCCCTGATGGGTACGCCGGTGGCGGTGCAGATCGGCCAGCTTGAGGTCGCCAAGCCGCTGTTGCTGTGGGTCAACGACGGCCTGATGGCCATCTTCTTTTTCGTCATCGGCCTGGAATTGAAACGCGAGATTCTCGAGGGTGAGTTGCGTGATCCGCGCAATGTGATCCTGCCCGGGATCGCCGCCATCGGTGGCATCGCCATCCCGTCGTCGATCTACGCCGTGATCAACTACTCTGACCCGGTGGCATTACGCGGTTGGGCGATCCCTGCTGCGACCGATATCGCCTTCGCTCTCGGCGTACTTGCCCTGCTCGGTTCACGCGTGCCACGCAGCCTGAAGCTGTTTCTTTTGTCGCTGGCGATCATCGATGACATTGGTGCCATCGTCATTATTGCCCTGTTTTACACGGTCGACCTGTCGCTTTCATCGCTGATCGTCGCCTCGGTCTGCCTCATGGCACTGCTGGCCATGAACCGGGCCGGTGTGACCAAGCCCGGGCCCTATTTCGTCATCGGGCTGATCCTCTGGGTCTCGGTACTAAAATCCGGTGTCCACGCCACATTGGCTGGCGTCGCCTTCGCCTTCTTCATTCCGAATGTCCCGACTGAATCGGACCCGACCCGCACCTTGTGCCGCCAGATTGAAGACGGCTTGCATCCGTGGGTGATGTTCCTGATCCTGCCGCTGTTCGCGTTCGCCAACGCCGGGATCCCTGTCGCCGGTATGTCACTGGAGCGTCTCACCGACCCGGTACCTCTCGGCATCGCCCTCGGCCTGTTCGTCGGCAAACAGGTCGGGGTGTTCGGCTTTGCACTGGCGGCCATCAAGCTCGGTCTCGCCTCCCTACCGAAAGGCAGCGGGATGCTGCAACTGTACGGCGTCAGCGTTCTAACCGGCATTGGCTTCACGATGAGCCTGTTCATCGGCTCACTGGCATTTGAACTCGGTGGCCCCGACTACGCCGTTGATGACCGGCTTGGCATCATCGCCGGCACCCTGCTCTCCGGTGTTCTAGGCTACCTGGTGCTGCGCCTGGCACCACGAGCATCGACACCGGGCACATAGCACCCACGGCACCCTGAGCTGGATCGAATTCCAGTAGCATGCGTCACCTTCGCGTATGCCATCGCATTCGCGAATCTCACCTCTGCCCCGTTCTGAACGAAAGTCCAGCTCCGCTGCTGGCGTCGCCCTGATGGGCCAGGCCCGTGGTCACTACACCTTCGTGGGCCATCTTGAAATGGATGCCGGCGATTACCCTTGGTTACGCCGCCAGCATCGGCACTCACCTATGGATCAACAGCGGGCAATTCTGAACCAGATTGGCACGGTGCACCGACCAGCCCATGCAGAAAAAAAGCGGCCATCGCATGATGGCCGCTTTTTCATTTTGGGACCCACGCCCTGTTAAGGAACCTCTGATCAAATCATGAACTCGTATCTGGCGCCCAGAATGTCCAGCTTTGTCGTTGCAAAGCTTCGCAATAGCTAGCTATTGCGTGCGTATTGCGCCTCAAATCTGAACATTCTGAAGCGCACTCTACTTCGTCCAGACTTAATCAGAGGCTCCTTAAACGCTAGCCTGCAGCTTTGAGTTCCAGACGACGTGCGTGCAGGGTCGGCTCGGTGTAGCCGTTCGGCACCTCGCGCCCGTTGAACACCAGGTCGAGCGCCGCCTGGTAGGCGATGCCGTCGAGTGCCGGTGCCATCGGCTGGTAGGCTGGATCACCGGTATTCTGACGATCGACCACCTCGGCCATGCGACGAAAAGTCGCCTCGACCTGATCACGGGTAACGATGCCGTGGTGCAGCCAGTTGGCGATGTGCTGGCTGGAGATACGGCAAGTCGCCCGGTCCTCCATCAGGCCGACGTCGTTGATGTCCGGCACCTTGGAGCAACCGACACCCTGGTCGATCCAGCGTACGACGTAACCGAGGATGCCCTGGGCGTTGTTGTCGAGTTCCTGCTGCTTCTCCTCGTCGGACCAGTTGATGTCGGTCGCGATCGGCAGTGTCAGGATGTCGTCGAGACTGGCACGTGGGCCACCGGCTTCGAGCTCCACCTGGCGCGCGGCGACGTCGTACTGGTGGTAGTGCATGGCGTGCAGGGTTGCGGCCGTCGGTGACGGCACCCAGGCGCAGTTGGCACCGGCCTTCGGGTGGCCAATTTTAGCCTCGACCATCGCCTTCATCTCATCCGGCATGGCCCACATGCCCTTGCCGATCTGTGCCTTACCGCGCATGCCGCAGGCGAGGCCGACATCGACGTTCCAGTCCTCGTAGGCAATGATCCACGGCGCCCCCTTCATCTCACCCTTGCGAATCATCGCGCCGGCTTCCATCGAGGTGTGCATTTCGTCACCGGTGCGGTCGAGAAAGCCGGTGTTGATGAAGATCACCCGCTCGCTGGCGGCACGGATGCACTCCTTGAGATTGACCGTGGTGCGCCGCTCCTCGTCCATGATGCCGACCTTGAGCGTATTGCGCGGCAGGCTGAGAGCCTCCTCGACGCGACCGAACAACTCGCAGGTGAAGGCGACCTCTTCGGGACCGTGCATCTTCGGCTTGACGATGTACATGCTGCCGCTACGTGAATTGCGACGGTTGCCGACCTGCTTGAGGTCATGCAATGCGATCAGTGCCGTCATCATGGCGTCGAGGATCCCCTCCGGAGTCTCGTTACCGTCGGCATCGAGCACCGCCGGGTTGGTCATCAGGTGGCCGACGTTACGGGTCAGCAACAAACTGCGCCCGGGCAGGGTCAGCGTGGAACCGTCAGGGGCCGTGAACTCGCGATCGGGGTTCAGCACGCGCGCGACCTGCTTGCCACCCTTGTCGAAGGTTGCCTCGAGGTCGCCTCGCATCAGGCCGAGCCAGTTGGCGTAGATCAGCGTCTTGTCCTCACCGTCGACCGCGGCCACCGAATCCTCGCAGTCCTGAATGGTGGTGATCGCCGATTCGAGGACCACGTCCTTGACCCCGGCTGGGCTCTGCTTGCCAATGGTGTGGGTCGGGTCGATCTGGATCTCGACGTGCAGGCCGTGGCGCACCAGCAGGAGCGAAGCCAGGCGATCGTCGACCTTGTTGTAGCCGGCGAACTGGGCCGGGTCGGCGAGACCGGTGACGCTACCATCAGCAAGTGTCGCCTGCAGCGTCTTGCCGCCGTCGGCCAGAGCGTAAGCGGTGACATCAGCGTGTGCGCCACTGGCCAGTGGCGCGCTCTGATCCAGGAACGCAGCGGCCTGGGCAATCACCTTGTCGCCACGCCTGGGGTTGTAGCCGCCACTCTTTTCGCCGCCATCCTCCTCACCGATGACGTCGGTGCCGTAGAGGGCGTCGTAGAGGCTGCCCCAACGGGCGTTGGCGGCGTTAAGCGCAAAACGGGCGTTACTGACCGGGACCACCAGCTGCGGGCCGGCGATGGTGGCGATCTCGGGATCAACGTTGGCGGTGGTGATGGCGAAATCGTCACCCTCCGGGACCAGGTAGCCGATCTCCTGCAGGAACGCCTTGTAGGCCGCGGCATCGTGCGGCTGGCCACGACGGGCAACATGCCAGGCATCGATCTGCGCCTGCAGGTCATCGCGCTTGGCCAGCAACGCGCGATTGCGCGGGGCCAGGTCACGCAGAATGGCGGCCAATGCCGACCAGAAGGCCTCCGGCTCGATCCCGGTCCCCGGGGTCACCTGGTCGCGGACCAGGTCGTGCAAAGGCTGCGAAATCTGCAGGCCGTCGATCACCACGCGTTCACTCATCGTGAAACTCCTCAAGTCGATTGATGCCAGTGCGGGCTGCGTGACGCCACATCGCGCCCACCTGCCGTACCGGCCGGGTTGGTTGATCCCCGCACATCCGGGTGGCGGAAACGGCAGATGATAGCAAAGGTCGGCGGCAATGACGCCCCGTGCGATCCTAAGGAACCTCTGGTCAAATCATGAACTCGTATCTGGTGCCCAGAATGCCCAGCTTTTTCGTTGCCAAGCTTCGCAATAGCCAGCTATTACGTGCACTCTGCGCCTCAAATCTGAATATTCTGAAGCACAATCTACTTCGTCCAGACTTAATCAGAGGTTCCCTAAATCAGAAGGCATCCGTGGGCAGCCACCCACCCACGGCCTGCAGTGGTTCGAGGCCTCCCCGTGGCGTAACCCAGGCGGCCACGGCGTAGCGTCCGGAAGCAGGCACGGAGCGTCGCCACTCGGTCCGAGTTTGATAGCCATCACCGGCCCGCGCCAATGACCGGCGCTGGTAGTCGAGGACCACAAAATCATGCTGCAGGGTACGACCAGCATTCTCGCCTGAGCGCACCTCGCTGGCCAGATCGAAACCGAGCAGGACCAGGTGCAGATCGACCTTCCCGCCGATCTCCGCGCCGGCATCGAAACGGACCGCGGCCTTCCCGCCGTCGAGTTCGAGCGCCAGCACCCCGACAGCAGACCGGCCACCGGACTCGGGCTCGCGGCCCTGGAACCAGCCACGCCACTCGTGGCCATCAATAACGAAACCCGGCGTATAGACCGTACCAATGCGACCGTCGTCAGCGTAGGCCCGTTGGCGCTGGCCATGCTCGGCCGTAGCGAAACGATCGGGCCAGCCAATGTAATCCCAATAGTCGACATGGAAAGCGACCGGCACCATCTCACGCCACAGCCGCGGGTCGTCACGCAGACCGCTGAGCCAACGATCCGCCGGCGGGCAGCTGCTGCACCCCTCCGAGGTATAGAGCTCAACCAACATCGTCCGCTCGACTGGACTGGTGAGCGTGACCGGTGCGGCCTGTAGCGACGGCAGAGCGGCGGCAAGCAGCAGCCCCAGGACCGGCAGCCTACTGCGTAGTCTGAGGGGCATGTTCAGATGACTCCATGTGCGGCGAGTTCATCGAGTCGGACCGCATCGAGTCCGAGCAGTTCCTCCAGCACCTCGCGGGTGTGCTCACCGAGACGCGGTGGCGGTCGCTGGTAAGCGACCGGCGTGGCCGACAAGCGCAATGGACTGGCGACGGTCGGCACCGGGCCAACCCCGGGCTGTTCAAGCTCGACCCGCAGGCCACGTGCCTGCGCCTGCGGATCACTGAAGACCCGGTCGAGGGTATTGATCGGCCCACCGGGGATACCTGCCTGTTCCAGCGCCGCGAGCCAATCGTCCGTACTTCGCAGGCGCAGGTGCTCAGCCAGCGCCGGGACCAGTGCCTCGCGGTTGTGGACCCGTGCCGCGTTGGTCGCAAAACGGGCATCTTCTGCCCAGTCCGGCTCACCGACCAGATCACACAGACGCTGGAACTGGGTGTCGTTACCAACCGCAACGATCAGGTGGCCATCAGCACTGGCAAACGCCTGGTAAGGAACGATGTTCGGGTGAGCGTTGCCGAGACGCCCGGGCACCTCATCGGAGACCAGATAGTTCATGGCCTGATTGGCCATGCAGGCGACCTGGACGTCGAGCAGTGCCAGGTCGATGTACTGACCCTCGCCGGTACTCTCGCGATGGCGCAGCGCGGCGAGAACCGCAATGGCCGCATACAGGCCGGTGAGTACATCGGCCAGGGCAACGCCGGCCTTCTGCGGCCCACCGCCGGGCAGGTCGTCGGCTTCGCCGGTAACCGACATCAGGCCACCCATCGCCTGGATCATGAAGTCGTAGCCGGGGCGATCGCGGTAGGGACCGTCCTGACCGAAGCCGGTGATGGAGCAGTAGACCAGCCCCGGGTGGCGAACCGATAACGTGGCGTAGTCGAGGCCGTAGCGGGCCAGGCCGCCAACCTTGAAATTCTCGATCAACACATCGCAGCATCCGGCAAGATCGTTCACCAGCACCTGCCCTTGCGCCTGGCCAATATCGATCGCTACCGAGCGTTTGCCGCGATTTGCAGCCAGGAAGTAGGCCGACTGGTCCGTCGGTTTCCCCTCGCGATCGTGCAGGTAGGGTGGCCCCCAGTGACGGGTATCGTCACCAGCCCCGGGCCGCTCGATCTTGATCACCTCGGCGCCGAGGTCGGCCAGGGTCTGGCCCGCCCACGGCCCGGCAAGAATCCGGGAAAGATCGAGAACACGAACACCCGCGAGTGCGCCGGCGGCAATCACAGCATCACCCACCGTGCGTTACGGTTGAATTCCGGTTCCGACATGCGCGGAGTCTAACCCACGGTAATGGACGACGGTGCTATAGTCGCCACCCCGCGCTTCACGATAAAAAAGTCATTGCCGCATGCACCAGAACACCCTGTGCGTCCATGCCGGAACGCGGAATGATCGCGGAGAGGGGGTCAACAACCCGATCGAACCCTCCGCCCCCTTCGCCTACCTCGACGCCAAAGAACCGATCTACCCGCGTTACTTCAACACGCCCGGTCAAGACGCCCTGGTCGAGCGACTGTGTGCCCTTGAACATGCCGCGGACGGCCTGCTGTTCAGTTCGGGCATGGCGGCAATCAGCACGGCCTTGTTCAGCCTTCTGCAGCAGGGCGACCATGCCGTTTTGCAGCGCGACATCTATGGCGGCACCCAGCATCTGGTAACCAGCCAGTTCGAGCGCCTTGGCATCGCCTACGATCTGGTTCCGGCGACCAGCGAGGCCTTCGCCGCGGCAATTCGTCCCGAGACCCGCGTGCTCTACATCGAAACGCCGTCAAATCCGTTGCTACGCATCACCGACATTGCCGCTGCCGCAACGCTTGCACGCGAACACGGCCTGGTCAGCATCATCGATAACACCTTCGCCTCACCGATGAACCAGAATCCGATCGATCTCGGCATCGACCTGGTGGTCCACAGTGGCACCAAGTACCTCGGTGGTCACAGCGACCTCTGTTGCGGCGTGGCGCTCGGCAGCCATAAGTTGATCGAACGGCTGCTCGCCACCGCACGCACGCTGGGTGGCAGCGTCAATCCACTCACCTGCTACCTGTTGGAACGCAGTCTGAAGACCCTGGCGCTGCGTATCGAGCGACAGAACAGCAACGCACAGCAATTGGCCGAGCGGTTGCGAAATCTGCCCGGCATCGCCTGCGTTCACTATCCAGGCCTGCCGGAGCACCCCGACCACGATGTCGCACGCCGGCAGATGCGCGGCTTTGGCGGCATGATCGCTTTCGAACTTGCCGATGACGCACCCGACACCAGCCGTTTCCAACGCCACCTGCGACTGATCAAGCCGGCCATCAGTCTTGGCGGCGTCGACACGCTGATCTGCGCACCGGGGCTGACTTCACACCGCGACCTGACGCCAAAGGAACGTGCCGAGCAGGGTATCAGCGAGCGCCTGCTGCGCCTGTCGGTCGGTATCGAAGCGCCTGATGACCTGTTCTATGACCTGGAACAGGCCGTCAAGGAACCTCTACCAGAGATTCTTTAACGACTTGTTTCTGGTTGTGGATAAACCGCCGCGCTGGCACCCGGCGCCAATTTGTGGAACATATAGCCAACTGATCGGCAGCACGACCATGCCATCGCTTCCGTTCCCGCACCAAGAGTGACCCATGAACGACCCCAAACCCGCCACGCTTCCCCGCTTCCACCGCATCCTGCTGGCGGTCTTCTGCGCGCTGAATGCCGCACTGCTGTTCCTGTTCCTGATGCATCTTCCGTTCGGCTTCAAGCCGCTAAAGCTGGCGATTGTCGGCTGGTCACAGGCCTCACCACGTATCGACATTGTCTTTGCGCTGGTCTTGGCCCTCGCCGTCGGCGGCTACCACGGACTGCGTCGGCTGCCGGCAAAATGGAAGATTCCATTCATCTACTTCCGTTATCGCTTCGCCCACCCGGGCCACGAGGCATTTTTCAGCCTCAAGGAACCACCATTTGACCGCAAGCCGCTGCTCTCCGCCTATCCCGAGGTGAAAGACTCCGCTTACCACCCCGAGGTGCAGTACCGCACCTGGTGCAAGCTGCGCGACATGCACCAGCAGGTGCCACTGGTGGCCGGATCGATCACCGGCTGGGAACTGCTCCGTGACCTTTACCTGGTTGCCCTCTCCTTCCTGCTCGCCTTCCTGCTCAGCTGGCCGCTGAACCAGACGGTCAACCCGGCGCTGGCCTTCTCCTACCTGTTCCTGTTCGGAGTGCAGACCCTGTTCCTGCTGTTCAGTGCCCGTGGCACCTGCCGGCGCCTGGTCTACAACGTCCTTGCGGTCGAGCTCGGGGTTGCCGGGGATACCGGCATCAAGAAGCAGAAAAAAGAGAAAAAGAAGAAGAAAAAACGCTTCTGACCAGGATATCCACGTCGCTCCGCGACGTGGGCTTTCACACCTTCGCCAGCAGTTCCTCGAGTCGCGGCGCCCCCAGATCAGTCGCCTGAGCCAGGAACAACTCAGCCGTCGCCAGGGCGTCGACCAACGCATTGTGTGCCCGGTAGCGTGGCATGCCGCGCCGGGCCCGGGCCCCGCCAAGGCGCAAATCGCCGCGTTGTGGTTGCAACCCGGCACGGCGCAAGGCGCCAACTTCCAGTGCCAGCGTGTCAATCACGGCTCCAACGAACGGGGCACCGTAGAGCCTGCGGCAAGAGCGTGACAGAAAGTGCACCTCGGTGGCTACGTGGTGCCCGACCAGAACACGCCCGGCCAGGGCCACCAGCAATTCTCCGATCACCTCTTCCGCCGGCAACCCCTCCGCAGAGAGATCGTGCGTGATGCCGTGAATGACCACCGTCTTCGCCGGCAACACACCTTCCGGACGCACCAGACGATGGCATGCGGTCTCGAGACGGACGGTCTGCTGCGTAAGCTCCAGATAACCCGCACTGAGAATTTCATGGGCGTCAGGATCGGTGCCGGTAGTCTCGAAATCAAGCACCAGATAATCGACCTCGCGCCAATCGGTTGTCAGGTCGACTGTGGGAGCTTCGAGGTAGTCGCGCAGCGGACCCGGCGCCACCCGACGATGCCACCACCGCCGGCTCAGCTCCAACCGGGA
>QNFN01000023.1 GCA_003645555.1 Gammaproteobacteria bacterium
AGCGTCTGGCTGGTCACCGACCCCAATTTCAACACCCTGGTCGACTTTCGTTACCAGCGGAACTACAAGGCCAAGCGCGGTACCGACGGCATGGGCCGCAACCGCACCGGCCCAAGCGGAGCCGACCTCGAGATATTGGTGCCGGTGGGGACCGTTGTTCACGATACCGGAACCGACGAGTTGCTCGGTGACCTGCTGCATCCTGGTCAGCGACTCAAGGTCGCCCAGGGCGGCTTCCACGGCATCGGCAACACCCGCTACAAGTCGAGTACCAACCAGGCGCCGCGCCAGTTCAAGCCCGGCACCCCGGGTGAACGCCGCGAACTCAAGCTCGAACTCAAGCTTCTTGCCGACATCGGTCTGCTCGGCCTGCCCAACGCCGGCAAGTCGACACTCATCCATGCCGTTTCAGCCGCACGGCCCAAGGTCGCCGACTACCCGTTTACCACCCTCTATCCGAACCTTGGCGTGGTGCGCATCGAGTCTCACCGGAGCTTTGTCATTGCCGACATCCCGGGCCTGATCGAGGGTGCGGCCGACGGCGCCGGACTCGGCATCCGCTTCCTCAAGCACCTTGCCCGCACCCGCCTGCTGCTGCACCTGGTCGATCTCGCCCCGCCCGACGGCGCCGACCCGGTCGAGTCGGTACACGCCATCGTCGCCGAGTTGGACAAGTTCAGTCCCGATCTTGCCGGCCGCGAACGCTGGCTGGTGATGAACAAGGCCGATTTGCTGCCGGCAGACGAGGCCGAACTCCTGGCCGCCGACATCGTCGCGCGCCTTGGCTGGGACGGGCCGGTATTCACTATCTCGGCCGCTGAGCGGCGTGGTACCGACGCCATGATGCTGCGGATCATGACGCGGCTCGACGAGCTTGGGCCGGGATTGCCGGTGCCTGAGTTGAGTGAACCTGGTGCCGTGGATGCCGCAATTGCCACCGAAACTGACGAAACCCCCGCCTACGATCCTCTGGCCAACGACTGAAACGTCAGCAGCCTGACAGGAGTCAGAGTAAAACAGCCCACGTTTTACTCTGACCCCATGCTTACGATTGGAGCCGGAACGAAAAGATCGCGGCCTAGGGGCCGCTCCTACACCGGAAAACGCTCCCTTTGTCGGAGCGGAGGTCCATGTAGGGGGTCACCTTTTATACAAGGGAAATGCCAGGCTTGAGGTCTGCGCATGAACGTGGCCAACGGGTCATGCATGCTGTGAAACTCTGCCCACCCCCGGTAAACTTTCTCCATCGCGCAACCAACCAGGGACCGGCGCTCGCCCGCCACGCCAATGAAAGACCGCGAACAACTCGGACGTAGCCGCCGCTGGGTGGTGAAGGTCGGCAGTGCCCTGCTCGCCGCCGCGGACGGGCGCGGTCTCAACGAAGAGTTGATCGCCAGCCTGACCGAGCAGTTGGCGGCGCTGGCCGACGACGGCCGTGAATTGCTGCTGGTCTCGTCGGGTTCGGTCGCGGCCGGTATGCACCGCCTTGGCTGGACCGAACGCCCGCGTGAGTTGCACGAGTTGCAGGCCGTTGCTGCCGTCGGCCAGTCCGGGTTGGTGCAAGCCTACGAATCAGCCTTCCGTCAGCACGACATCGCCATTGCCCAGGTGCTGCTGACCCACGACGACCTCGCCAACCGCCGTCGCTATCTCAATGCCCGTAGCGCCTTGCGCACGCTGCTGGGCCACCGTGTGGTGCCGGTCATCAACGAAAATGACACCGTCGCCGTCGAGGAGTTGCGTTTCGGCGACAACGACACCCTCGCGGCCATGGTCGTCAACCTGGTCGAGGCCGATCTGCTGGTGATTCTGACCGACCAGGTCGGGCTCTACGGAAACGACCCGCGCCAGCATCCCGGCGCCGCGTTGGTCACCGAGGCACGCGTCGATGACTCGCGCCTCGCCAGTATGGCCGGGGAGGGAGGGTCCCTTGGCCGTGGTGGCATGGTGACCAAGATCCGGGCGGCTGGTATTGCTGCACGCTCCGGCAGCCCGACCATCATTGCCTGGGGTCGCGAGCCCGACATCCTCGGCCGCCTCGCTAATGGTGAGACGCTTGGCACGTTACTCAACACCGAGCGTGAACCGATCGCTGCCCGCAAGCAGTGGCTCGCCAGCCAACTCCAGGTGCGCGGCAAACTCCAGCTAGATGACGGTGCCGTCCGCGTTCTGGCCAAGGACGGCCGCAGCCTGCTTGCCGTCGGGGTCAAGGGCGTGGAGGGTGACTTCCAGCGTGGCGAGCCGGTGGTCTGCGTTGCGCCCGATGGCCGTGAAGTCGCCCGTGGCCTGGTCAACTACGGTGCCGACGAGGCGCGCAAGATCATGGGGCATTCGAGCCGCGAAATCGAAGAGCTCCTGGGCTACATAGATGAGCCCGAGTTGATCCACCGTGACAACCTGGTGTTGCTGTAGGAGCGTCGCCTTTATGCCCTCTTGGGTATACGGCGCGATCGGAGCTGGATCGAAAAGATCGTGGCCTGGAGGCCGCTCCTACCCAAGAAAAGGCTTGAGCCGCCAGGAACGGCTCGATTGGCGCTACCGCACCGATAGGCTATGATGGATTCAATGGTGTTCATTGGGATTCAATGAACCCCAACGAATCCAGGAGCCACCATGGCCCAGATCAGCACACGGCTTCCAGACGAACTGGTGCAAGAGCTCGAGCAGGCGGCGAAGACCCTGAATCGCTCCCGTGCCGAGGTGGTGCGCCAGGCGATCGAGCACTACCTCGACGATTTCGAGGACCTGGAACTCGCCATGCAGCGGTTACGCGACCCCACCGATGCGGTACTCGACTGGGAGCAGGTCAAGCGTGACCTACTCGCTACGGATTAAGGCCAGCGCGGCACGCGAACTGGCACGTGTCGACAAGTCGCAAAAGATGCGTTTAGTCTTAGCTGTCGACAGGCTCACCGAGAATCCTCACCGTGGCCAGCAACTGAAAGGGGAACTGACCGGACTGCGTCGGATTCGTGTCGGGGATTACCGTGTCATCTACGAAATCGACGCCGGTAGGCTCGTCGTCCTGGTCATCCGGGTCGGACATCGCCGTGAGATTTATCGGCGCTGAATCCAGGAAGTCTGTATATGACATTAGTCAGGCGGTCAGAGTAAAATTGGCCTGGTTGTCTCCGGCCCCGCTCCAATCCAAACCCGGATGACCGGCGTGGTAAGCCGCATGATCGCGGCCTGCCGGAATGGTGGATCGGGCGCCTAGCGCGTCACTGTCGTCTCGTCTGGTGACGGCATGGGGCCGTTCTTCCCGAGGACACCCTCACATTCTGCGAGTCCCCTTCATGCCCTGCGGGCAGAGTTTTGATGAATCCACAATTCACGGCAGCAGCGGAGAAGCCATAAGAAAAATAGGTTAATCTCCCGTAAAACACCGAACAACAACACCAACAAGCCTGATAAGGGCGCCTCCAATGATCACCTCAACCCTCCACCATCATGGTGCCGTGAGCGGTGTCACCGGCTCCTGCCATGAACTGCGCACCGCCAACGGCGGCCTGCTGGTCGACTGCGGACTGTTCCAGGGCGACGAGGCCGGCGGCCGTGGCCGCAACGACCTTGCGATCGATTTCCCCATCGATCACATCAAGGCGCTGATCGTCACCCACGCCCACCTCGATCATTGCGGGCGCATCCCGCAGCTGTGGGCCGCCGGTTTCGACGGGCCGATCTTGTGCAGTGAGCCGACGGCGATCCTGCTGCCGTTGCTGCTCGAGGACGCCATTCGTATCGGCCTGACCCGCGACAAGCGTGAGATCAGGCGCCTCATCGACAGGCTCAAACGCCGTCTCCGCCCGCAGTCTTATGGAACATGGCAGCCGGTTCCCGGTCTTGCCGATGTCACGTTGCGCCTCGAACCCGCCGGTCACATCCTCGGTTCGGCCTACGTACTCGTTCGTGTCAGGGACGAACCCCAATTCACTGTAGGTAGGAGTTCAGTCCGACAATCACCACCTCAAACAAGATCTCTTGTAGGTCGGACTGCAGTCCGACAAACGCCCAGTCGGGCTGAAGCCCGACCTACAGAGGAACGGCTCACGGCCAGGCCCGTGACATCGGTCCAGCGAGTCAAATCCCGGCAAACTATCCTCTTTTCCGGCGACCTCGGCCCGCCGCACACGCCGCTGCTTCCGGCCCCACGCCCACCCTACGGCGCCGACGTCGTCGTGCTCGAATCGACCTACGGCGACCGAACACACGAAGACCGCCGCTCCCGCCGTGCCCGTCTGCAACGCATCATCGAGCAGGCCCTGAAGGATCGCGGCGCCGTGCTGGTCCCGGCGTTCAGCCTCGGCCGCACCCAGGAACTGCTCTACGAACTCGAGGGCATCGTGCATGCGGCGCGCGACCGCCAGGCCGCTAGGGATCTCCCCTGGTCCGAACTCGACATCATCGTCGATTCACCGCTGGCCGCACGCCTGACCCGCGCCTACCGCAAGCTCCGTCCGCACTGGGATGCCGAGGCCAGGCAGCGCATCCGCGCCGGCCGTCACCCACTGGCCTTCGACAACCTCACCACCATCACCAGCCACGACCAGCACCTGCGCCTGGTGAAACTGCTGCAACGCACGGCGCGGCCATGTGTCGTCATCGCCGCCGCCGGCATGTGCCAGGGCGGGCGCATCGTCAACCACCTCAAGGCGTTGCTGCCCGACCCGCGCACCAACGTACTGTTCGTCGGCTACCAGGCCCACGGCACGCCGGGCCGGGCGATTCAGAAGTACGGCCCACGAGGTGGCTGGGTCCAACTCGATGGAGAGCGTGTCACCATCCACGCCGGCATCCATACCGTCGGCGGTTACTCCGCCCACGCCGATCAGCACGACCTGGTCAATTTCATACGCCGCATGCGTCGCCCGCTACGTGAGGTGCGCCTGGTCCATGGCGATGCACAGGCCAAGCGGGCGTTGAAGCAAGCCATCGAAGGGTTGGGGCTCGACATTAAGGTCAATATTCCAACGGCATGATTTAAGGAGGGGGTCAGAGTAAAATTGACCTGTTTTTACTCTGACCCCCTCCCATCATGGAAAAACGATGAACATTCTCGTCACCGGCGGCAACGGATTCATCGGCTCGGCGCTGGTACGTCACCTTATCGCCGACACCGGCCACGCCGTCCTCAACCTCGACAAGCTCACCTACGCCGCTACCGAGGCCTCGGTAGCCACCGTCGCCAGTGATCCCCGCTACCGCTTTCAGCAGGGCGACATCAACGATCGAACCTTGCTGGCACAGCTGTTCACGGATTTTCGCCCCGACGCCGTGATGCACCTCGCCGCCGAGTCGCATGTCGACCGCTCCATCGATGGCCCGGCCGCGTTTATCGAGACCAACGTCGACGGCACCGGCACGCTGCTCGAGGCGGCGCGTGACTACTGGAATTCACTCGACGGCGACGCAAAGCGGGCCTTTCGGTTCCTGCATGTCTCTACCGACGAGGTCTATGGCGATCTCGGCCCGGACGACCCGGCGTTCTCCGAGGCCACGCCCTACATGCCGAGTTCGCCTTATGCCGCGAGCAAAGCGGCCTCCGATCACCTGGTCCGTGCCTGGCATCGCACCTACGGCCTGCCGGTATTGATTACCAACTGCTCGAACAACTACGTCCCGTTCCAGTTCCAGGAGGAGCTGATCCCGTTGATGATCCTCAACGCCCTCGATGGCAAACCGCTGCCGGTCTACGGTGACGGCCAGCAGATCCGCGACTGGCTGTTCGTCGATGATCATGTCCATGCCCTGGTCACGGTGCTTGAACGCGGCCGGGTCGGCGAGACCTACAATGTCGGCGGCAACAGCGAGCGGGCCAATATCGACGTGGTCACGACGTTGTGTCGCTCACTGAACGAACTCGAACCCGCCGTGCGCACTCACCCGGGTCCGCACGATGAACTGATCACCTACGTCACCGACCGCCCAGGTCATGACCGCCGCTACGCCATCGATGCGAGCAAGCTCGCGGAAGAGCTCGACTGGCGGCCGTCGATTACCTTCGAGCAGGGGCTGCGCGAGACCATCGCCTGGTATCTCGATAACCTCTCCTGGTGCGAGTCGATCCGGGATGGCACCTATGCCGGTGAGCGGCTCGGAGTGGCAGGCCGCCACAAGGGTGACGAATGAATGTCGGACTGAAATCCAGCCCACATATACAATCACGGCACCGATTTCTTCCTGTAGGTCGGGCTTCAGCCCGACAGAAAACCCAACAGCAAGTACCGACCGGATCACGTCTCAACCATCGCCGAATCACGGAATCAATCTTATGAACCGCAAAGGCATCATCCTCGCCGGTGGCAGCGGCACCCGGCTCTATCCACTGACCCACGCGGTCAGCAAGCAGCTGATGCCGGTCTACGACAAGCCGATGATCTATTATCCGCTGACGACGCTGATGCTCGCCGGAATCCGTGAAATCCTGGTTATTACCACGCCCGAGGACCAGGCGGCGTTCCGGAAACTTCTCGGCGATGGCCGCCAGTGGGGTCTTGTCATTGACTACGTCGTGCAGCCGCGTCCCGAGGGGCTTGCCCAGGCCTTTATCCTCGGCGATGCATTCATTGGCAGCGATCCGGTCTGCCTCGTCCTCGGCGACAACATTTTCTACGGCCAGGGCATGTCGCAGCAGCTGCAGCACGCCGCGCAGCAGTCACAGGGCGCCACCGTGTTCGGCTACTACGTCACCGACCCCGAGCGCTACGGTGTTGTCAGTTTCCATGACGATGGCACCGTCGACAGCATCGACGAAAAGCCCACACAGCCAAAGTCGAATTACGCCGTCACCGGCCTCTACTTCTACGACAATGAGGTCGTCGACATCGCGAAAAACGTCAAACCCTCTACTCGCGGCGAGCTGGAGATCACCGACGTCAACCGTGCCTACCTCGCGCGTGGCGATCTCAAGGTCGAACTGCTTGGTCGCGGGACCGCCTGGCTCGACACCGGCACACACGATGCGCTGGTCGAGGCCGCACAGTTCATCCAGGTGGTCGAGAAGCGCCAGGGGTTGAAGGTCGCCTGTCCCGAAGAGATCGCCTGGCGCATGGGTTTCATTGACGACGACCAGTTGGGACAACTTGCCGAACTCTACTCAAAGAACGGCTACGGCGACTATCTCCAGCGCCTGCTATCCAGGTAGGAGGCCCCCCCGGGCGCGATTGGATGGCCTTTCCTGTAGCGGCACGGCGACATCCGTATTGAGAGGGGCACGGTAACCTGCGCTAGTCGTGAGGGAACCTCTGATCAAATCATGAACTCGTATCTGGCGCCCAGAATATCCAGCTTATTCGTTGCAAAGCTTCGCAATAGCTAGCTATTGCGTGCGTTTTACGCCTCAAATCTGAACATTCTGAAGCACAATCTACTTCGTCCCGGCTTAATCAGAGGTTCCTTAGCTCGCATGGAAGCGAGGCATACCCAGGCAATAGCGTTGAGGCTATATAGCATGGACGCTATAATGCATGATGTAAGGAAGCATTGATGGCTTGGTCTGTCGTGACCATCGAAGCCTTCGACGTATGGTTCCTGGCACTGGACCGATCGGAACAGGAGAGCGTGCTTGCGGTTGTGATGATGCTTGAATCCGAGGGTCCGATGCTGGGCCGGCCCTACGTCGACTCGCTGTATGGGGCAGCAAGGGTGGGTCATCTCAAGGAGCTACGCATTCAGCACCGAGGTAAGCCCTACCGGGTTCTGTTTGCTTTCGATCCACGCCGGCGTGCCGTACTGTTGTGTGGTGGCAGAAAGGACGGACGCAAGCGTTTCTACGCGAAGATGATTGAGTTGGCAGAACGAGAATACCTCGCGTACCTATCGACCCTGGAGTGACCGATGCCCAAACCTCTCAAGCAACTGCTGAAAAAGGTCGACCCTGCCGTGGTAAACGGGGCACGCGTCAAGGCGGACCGTTTCCTTCTGGAGCTGCAGCTCGCGCGGCTCCGCGAGGAATCGCAGCTCTCACAGCAGGAGATCGCAGATATCCTCGGTATCTCTCAGCCTTCGGTGGCCAACCTCGAAAAGCGCGGTGAGGAGGTCAAGCTCTCCACGCTCAAGCGCTACGTAGAGGCGTTGGGCGGCAAGCTCACCCTCGATATCGAATTCACCGACGGCCGTCATATAGGCATCAACGTTTGACGTCACCAATGCACTTCACACCCACCAACATTCCCGACCTCCTGAAGATCGAGCCTGCCGTCCACGGCGACGCACGCGGCTACTTCATGGAGACCTGGCGCGAGAACGTTTTTGCCGAGCACGGCATCCCGCCTTTTGTGCAAGACAACCAGAGTGGTTCGACAAAGGGCGTGTTGCGCGGTTTGCACTACCAGGTGCGTCAGCCGCAGGGAAAGCTGGTTCGCGTTCTTGTGGGTGAGATATTCGACGTCGCTGTCGACCTGAGGAAAAGTTCACCGACCTTCGGCCAGTGGGTCGGCGAGACGCTGAGCGCTGAAAATCGCACCATGCTCTGGGTGCCTCCCGGCTTTGCCCATGGCTTCCTGGTGCTGAGCGAGACTGCCGAGATCGCCTACCGCTGCACCGATTACTACGCTCCCGAGCTTGAGCGTACCCTCGCCTGGGATGACCCGCAGATTGCGATCGCCTGGCCGTTGGAAGAAGTCAAGAAGCCAGCTCTCTCCGCCAAGGATGCCCAGGGTCAGGCACTGGTCGACGCCGAGACCTATCCATGAAGGCCGTAATGCAGCCCAAACCAAACAGGCTGGACTTCAGCCCGACGCGTCGGGCTGTACCCGACCCAGATACCTCCTAGAAGTACACTCGCATACATGTCACTCAGGCATGTAGGAGCGCCCCCTTTATGCCCCGCGAGTATGGGCGTGATCAACAACCCTGCAAGGACCCAACCTTGAAAGCTCTAATTCTCGGCGCCAACGGCCAACTCGGTACCGAGCTCAAGAAAACCGTCCCTGACGGCATCGAGTTCATCGCCCACGACCGCGCCACGCTTGATATCGCCGATCCAAAAGTGGTTCACGCTGTAATCAGCGCTGAGCGCCCACAACTCGTGGTCAACGCCGCGGCCTACACCGCCGTCGATCGTGCCGAGAGCGAGTCGGAGCAGGCCTTCGTCACCAATGCCGAGGGAGCAGGGCACGTCGCCATTGCCGCTGCCGCCCAAGGGGCACGGCTGGTACATATATCAACTGATTTCGTCTTTGACGGTCGAAAATCGATACCTTACCGACCCGACGACCGCACCAACCCGCAGTCGGTCTACGGCAAATCGAAATGCGAGGGAGAGGAGCGGGTGCTCGCCGCCTACCCCGAGGCGACCGTCCTGCGCACCGCATGGCTTTACGCCGCCGGCGGCAGGAACTTCGTCAGCACCATGCTCGGGTTGATGCGCGAGGGCAAACCACTGCGGGTTGTTGCCGACCAGGTTGGCACCCCCACGTGGGCACGTACCCTCGCGGAGGCCACCTGGGCTCTCGGCCTGACCCTGTCGGCAACCGGTATCCATCACTGGACCGACGCCGGTGTCGCCAGCTGGTACGACTTTGCCGTCGCCATACAGGACGAGGCCATGACCCTCGGCCTGCTCGACAAGCCGACCGGCATTACCCCCATCACCACCGCCGATTACCCGACGCCGGCCATGCGCCCGGCCTACAGCGTGCTCGATTGCCGAGTGACGCGCGAAGCGGCCGGACTGGAAGGGAGGCACTGGCGCCACGCCCTCGCCGAAATGCTCAGGGAAGTGAAGGCAAGCACCTGACCAAACGTTACGTGCAGGCTGGGCTAAAGTTTGGCCCACACATGCAATCACGACCCGGATTTCTTCCTGTAGGTAGGGCTTCAGCCCGACAGGATGTCGGGAATAATGTCGGACTGGAGTCCTGATCTGGGGTGCTGATGGGCAGTTCGATAATCTCCCCGTTCTAGGAAAATATCTCTTGCAGCGAACATTCTGATACGTTGAGCCGCTAGGAGGGGCTTATTTCAGATATTATGTTCGACATAACAGACAAATATATTGTTTTCTATTAGAAAGCGTATACTATGACAAATAATGTCTGATATAGAGAACATCACTAAAAGCATCGGTATGACGATCCGCATCCGTCGGAAGCAACTCGGCATGACTCAACTGGACCTCGCCGAAATCGCCGGGTTGCAGCGCCAGACGATCGGTCGCGTCGAGAACGGTAACGAGGCCGTCACTGTCGCTACGGTGGCACGCGTTGCCGCAGCGGTGGGTCTCGACTTGATGGTCATGCCCCGGTATGCCGACGGTCGCTCATGAGGCCATCAGACGCCAAGAGTGTCGACATCGCGGATGTTTACAAGAGTGATCAGCTGGCGGGGTACCTCACCAGGACCCGCGAGGGCACATCGTTCCAGTATGCCCGCGATTACATCGGCGGAACGGGCGAGGCGGTGGCCTCCACCCTGCCGGTCCGAGAGGCCTCATACGTCACTGGTGCGGGTGCGGTGCCTGCCTTCTTCGCGGGTCTGCTTCCCGAGGGGGTGCGTCTTCTCGCCGTGGTCGCCGCAGTCAAAACATCACCCGACGATGAACTCTCTCTCCTGATAGCCGTTGGAGAAGATGCGGTGGGTGATGTCCGCATCATCCCGCACGGATCGGAGCCCGCTACCAAGCCCCGAGCGCTCCCTGCCGTACCAGGTGAGGTCTCATTTGCAGATCTGTTTGCGCGATCGATCGATCCGTCGACTGCAGAACTGGACCGGGCCCTGCCGGGTGTGCAGGAGAAGTTGTCTGATGCGATGGTGTCATTCCCTCTCGCAGGAGCGAAAGGGCCGGCGATCCTGAAACTCAACCCAGCCGCCTTTCCACGCATCGTTGAGAACGAGGCATTCTGTCTGAGCCTTGCTAAGCGTGCCGGCCTGACCGTCCCGCGATTCGAGGTGATCGAAGACCGCGATGGAGTGAGCGGGCTGCTCGTGGAGCGCTTTGACCGCAGGGTTGCGAACGGTTCAGTGCGCCGGCTGGCCCAGGAAGATGCCTGTCAACTTCTGAACAGGTGGCCAGCCGACAAGTACCGGGTCAGCATCAACGACATGGCTGAGCGTCTCGTAGAGGTCACGTCATCACGCGAGGCCTCGATCATGGACCTCGTTGAGCAGGTCGCATTCAGCTGGATCGTGGGCAACGGTGACATGCACGCGAAGAACTACTCAGTGCAGTGGTTGAAGGAGGAGCGACTTGTCGTCCCCTCACCTGTCTATGACGTGGTGTCGACTATCCCCTATCCACTGGACCAGCACATGGCGCTGAAACTGGACGGCAGGGATGCCAATCTCCGTGGCCGGTTCCTGGTCGATTTCGCATCCCGATTTGGTGTCCCGGAGTCGATGTCGCGGCGAAGGCTCAGCGCGCTTGCCGATGGCGTGGCGCCCTACATCGATGAGGCCTCTCATATCGGATTCGACGATCGCACGACCGAGCGGCTGGCGACAGAGATGAATCGCAGGATCACGGCCCTTCGTCGCTTCGACTGACGTTCATCAGGTTCGCCACGAGCATGCTTTCAAGGTCACGGAACCCGACGATGAAGAGCCACCAGTCGAACCCCTTGGCCGACAAAATACGAAGACCAGACGAGATCAGCGCGACAACTAAACCGGCCTGAACTGTACTGGCGCCTTTTCCATCTCCCCAATCCATTGCTCCACACCAAGTATGAGGTTATCCTGCGTTCAACTATTGAACGCACCTGCCGCAAGCAGGCCAAGAAGCTAGCCAGGGCACCCGTAGATCGGACCTCAGTCCGACAAAGCCCAGGGCCACCACATCATGTGGGTCAGACTTCAGTCCGACAAAAAACCAGGGCCACAACGCCCTGTATGTCGGACTTCAGTCCGACAAGGAATGGTGTTCAATTCACCCATGCCCCCAACAGGGCAGGGCGGTAGCGTGCCCAGCCACGCGACTCCAGCAAAATAAACACAAGACAATGCCCTCCACCGAAGCCCACCTAAAGATCCTTCGCCTGATCGAGGCCAACCCTGACCTTTCGCAGCGCGATATCGCACGAGAACTGGGTATTAGCCTTGGCAAGACCAACTACTGCCTGAAAGCGCTGATAGACAAGGGCTGGATCAAGGCGCAGAACTTCAGCAACAATCCTAACAAGCTCTCCTACGCTAACCTGCTTACCCCACAGGGTGTCACCGGGAAGGTGCGTATTACCAAGAACTTCCTGATGCGCAAGTTAGCCGAGTACCAAGACCTCGAGAACGAAATCAAGCGCCTCACCGCAGAGGTGCGCGAGGCCGACAGCGGCCTCCCTGGGTCCAAGTAAAATCCACCCAACCCGTAGGAGCCCCGTCCACGGGGCGATATCCCTAATTTACGAACCGCACGCCACTATCAGCTCACATGTGACTCTACATATAATGACAATATGTGTCATTATATGTAGAGTCTGACCATGCA
>QNFN01000024.1 GCA_003645555.1 Gammaproteobacteria bacterium
CGGTGACTGCTTGTAGAGCAGGCTCAGGATCAATGCATTGAGCGCCACCGACTTGCCTGAACCCGTCGTACCGGCAACCAGCAGGTGCGGCATCTTCGACAACTCGGCGACGAACGGGTTGCCGCTGATGTCCTTGCCCAGAGCCAACGTCAATGGACCGGCAGCCTTGTCGAAGGTCTTGGAATTGAGGATCTCACTCAATACCACGGTCTCACGGTGCTCGTTGGGAATCTCCAGGCCAATCACCGGCTTGCCAGGAATCACCTCGACGATACGCACACTGATTACCGACAGCGCGCGCGCCAGGTCCTTGGCCAGGTTACTGATACGGCTGACCTTGGTGCCGGCAGCGAGGGTCAACTCGAAACGGGTGATGACCGGCCCCGGGTGGACCGCTTCGACCTCGACTTCGATGCCGAAATCACGCAGCTTGAGTTCAACCTGGCGCGACAGCGCCTCCAGGGTCGCGGCGGAGTAGCCACCCTTGGTCGGCGATGGCCCGTTGAGCAGCGCCAACGGCGGCAGCGTTTTGCCCTCGGGCTGGAACAGCGGCACCTGCTTTTCACGTTCTACCCGGTCACTGGGTTCAATCTTCTTGACTATCGGTTCGATCCGCGTCGGCGCCCGTTTGCTGCGTTTCCGGGTCTCCTTCCTGGTCGTTATTTCACGGTCACGGCGTGCCTGGCGGCCCACAAGACTCTCGCGCAACAGCGCACTCCGTTCATGCAACCAACCGAAAAAACCGAGGGTATGACGTCCGGTCTGCTCCATCAGTCCGACCCACGACAGCCCGGTGGCCAGCGTCACGCCGGTCAGGAACAGCGCCAGCAGGAAAATCGTCGCACCGAAGAAACTGAAGGCCCCTACCAGGGCCCCGCCGACCACGTCACCGAGTACACCGCCAGCATTTAGCGGCATGGCGAGAGTCGGATTCTCGAAGTGGAGCCGGGCCAGACTGCTGCCGGCGGCCATGGTGATAACGAAACCGATCAGGCGCAACGTCAGGTGTGGCCAGTCGACGGAACCGTCTAACGTGCGCCGGGTCGCCAACCAACCGCCGTAGGCAATCAGCACCGGAAACAGGAAGGCCATGTAGCCGAACAGGTAAAGAGAGATGTCGGCGAACCAGGCTCCGGCGACACCGCCGGTGTTGCGCACCTCGCCGGTCGGGCCGCTGTAGGACCAGCCGGGATCGCTTGCATGGTAGGTCAGCAGCGCGATCAACAGGTAGAGGGAGATGGCACCGACAATGAACAGCGTGCCCTCGCGCAGGGCGCGCGAAAGGTGCCGGGTGAAACCGCTGCCCTGGGCCTGCTTTTGACTCGCCTGTCTCACCAATGCTCTAGGGCCTGTTCATACTCAGGAACATACCGTGTTGCCACCTGAAATCTGGCCGGACAAGGCACGCCCGGGGGTGGCATTGCGGCAGCGTGTCACTTTACCGGTCTGGGGCCTTTGCGTAGTATCTGCAGCCTTTCGAACAGCCGTCCGGGCACTGTCTCGGTACCTTCATAGCGGCTGTTCTACAGGGCTGCAAACCAGGGAACGATTATACACATGAGCGACGTCAAGCATTGCCGACTTCTGATTCTCGGCTCGGGTCCCGCGGGCTACACCGCGGCCGTCTACGCTGCCCGCGCCAACCTCGAGCCGGTGCTGCTGACCGGCCTTGAGCAGGGTGGCCAGCTGACCACCACCACCGACGTCGACAACTGGCCCGGTGGCAAGGAGGGGTTGCAGGGCCCGGCGATGATGGAAGAGATGCGCGAGCATGCCGAGCGCTTCAACACCGAGATCATTTTCGACCACGTGCATACCGTCGATTTCGGCCAGAAGCCGTTGCGCCTGACCGGCGATGCCGGCGAATACAGTTGCGATGCCCTGGTCATCGCCACCGGTGCCTCGGCCCGTTACCTGGGCCTCGAATCCGAGACGGCCTTCCGCGGCAAGGGCGTCTCCGCCTGCGCCACCTGCGACGGTTTTTTCTACCGCAATCGGCAGGTGGCGGTAATCGGTGGTGGCAATACCGCCGTTGAAGAGGCGCTCTACCTGTCAAACATCGCCGAAAAGGTGACCCTTATCCACCGCCGTGACAGCTTCCGGGCCGAGAAGATCCTGATCGGCCAGCTGATGGAAAAGGTCGAGAACAGCAACATCGAACTTGCCCTCGACGCCACTCTCGACGAGGTACTCGGCGACGACAGCGGCGTGACCGGTGTGCGTCTGCGCAGCACCAGCGACGACAGCACCCGAGACGTCGACGTACACGGCGTGTTCATCGCCATCGGCCACTCGCCCAACACCGGCATTTTTGACGGCCAACTGGAGATGAACGGCGGTTACATCCAGGTCAAGGCGGGCCTCCAAGGCAACGCCACCGCGACCAGCATCGAGGGAGTCTTCGCCGCCGGCGATGTTGCCGATCACATCTACCGCCAGGCGATCACTTCGGCCGGCAGCGGCTGCATGGCAGCCCTGGATGCCGAAAAATACCTCGACGCCCTGGCGCAACAGGGGAAGTAAACCAGGTATCGGTCCTTTAGCGTGAACGCCGCCGGGCATTCGTCAAGCTGAAGCCCCATCAGGCTCTTCGTGGGTCGGACTTCAGTCCGACAATCCCGATGTCCGGGACGGCGTTTTATAGGACGCTATCTTCAGTCGCCGCACTCTTTGTATAGGTCGGGTTTCAGCACCACAAGGTGCCATAGCGATCCAACTTCGGCTGCAGCCTGGCCTGCAAGCAACCCACCAAGGCCTAGCCCTCGATCACCACCGGGGTGCCAACGGCGACCCGGTCGAACAACTCGATGACGGCATCGTTCGCCATGCGGATGCAGCCGTGCGAGCCTGGTCGGCCCAGTTCGGCGTCATCCGGAGTGCCATGGATGTAGATGTAGCGGGACATGGTGTCGACCTCGCCCAGCCGGTTGCGCCCCGGCTCGCAGCCGCTGAGCCAGAGGATCCGGGTCAGTATCCAGTCTCTCTGTGGGCCAGATGCGCGCAGTTCGGGTGAAAAGAGTTCCCCGGTCGGGCGACGACCGACAAAGATGGTCCCGACCGGGCATCCGGTGCCGATCCGGGCACGGACGACATGCCGTCCACGTGGCGTGCACTCGCTGCCGTTACGCTCACCCGCCCCATTCGCTGCCGTGGAAACCTGGTAGTCGGCGAGCACCTCCCCTCCCTGCATCAGCCAAAGCCGCTGCTGCGGAATACTGATGCGGACGGCGTTCATCGGTGCGGGATCAGAATATCTGGTCGAGGGCATAAATATTCGTTATATTTGAGTCACAACAATTTATTCGGCACCACCGGGAACAGATGGCCAGGGGGACAGGCTCGGGCCACCCGGATTGTGAAGCCGATGGACGGACTGAACGTAACACCATGATCCTGAACACCAGTATACGCAGCTTCCTGCATGCCGCCCGCCACCTCAGCTTCTCGGTCGCGGCACGCAAGACCTACATCTCGCAGCCGGCGGTCTCCGCACGAATCAAGCGCCTGGAAGAGTATTTCAACGTCGAACTGTTCGAGCGCACGCCGGCCGGACTGCGCCTGACCGCCGCCGGCAAGGTCTTCTTCGACTACGCCCAGCGACTCGAGCAGATGGTGGCCGAGGCCGAGCGCGCGGTGAAAGACATCTCCGAGGGCGACGACGTCCACCTCTACCTCGGTGCCAACCGCTCCGCGACCTCAGTCATGCTGCCGGAGTTGCTCAGTCACTTCGGCCAGACCTGCCCGGACGTGCGCATCCGCACCGAACTGCAATCACCCGACCAGCTACTTGAACGCCTCTCCTATGGTTTTCTTGACGCGGTCATCGTCGAACAGGCGGTCGACGAGGAACGCTACCACGTCACCCCGTTGCTCAAGGACGAGGTGGTGATCATCTGCCTGCCGGACCACCCGCTGGCCGACAAGGGCAAGATCACCATCGAGGAACTATGCCGCGAGCCGCTGGTGACCAACAGCCCGATGTCCGGCACCCGACAGATGCTGCGTGAGCGCCTCGACCTGCACGACAAACACGACGGCGACCTCAATATCATCATGGAACTGCAGAGCATCGACCTGGTACGGCAGATGACCGCCAACCGCCAGGCCATCGGCCTGGTTTCGCGCCTCGTGATGTCGCAGACCCAGGGCAGCGAGAACCTGGTGATCCTGCAGATCAACGACGCGCCGATGCTCCGTGTCTTCAGCATGATCACCACGCACAAGAGCCTCGAGCGGCCGAACGTGCGCAAGCTGTGCGAGATCGCTTCGGAAATCTACGATGAGGACATGCTGTTCCGACAGACCGGAACCAAGACGTCCTGAACGAGGCTGACTGTTCTATAAAAAAGGGCCGGCGACATGCCGATCCTTTCGCGTGCCGTGGGTGATCTCGGGTCAGGCGGACTTCTTCACCGAATCCGCAGCGTCCTGGTAGCTGTCGATTTGGTCAAAGTTGAGGTAACGGTAGACCTCGTCTTCGACTTGGCTCAGCCCCTGCACCTGCGCCAGGTACTCCTCCGGAGTCGGCAGCTTACCCATGCGGCTCGCCACCGCGGCCAGCTCGGCCGAGGCGAGGTAGACGTTGGCACCAGCACCGAGCCGGTTCGGGAAGTTACGCGTCGAGGTCGAAACCACGGTGCTGCCCGGGGCGACACGCGCCTGGTTGCCCATGCACAGCGAGCAGCCCGGCATCTCCATCCGTGCCCCGGACTTGCCGAACGTGCTGTAGTAGCCCTCGTCGACCAACTGCGCCTCGTCCATGCGTGTTGGCGGAGCGACCCAGAGGCGCGTGGCAACCTGCTCGTCACTCGCTTCGAGCACCTTGCCGGCGGCACGGAAGTGGCCGATGTTGGTCATACACGAGCCGATGAATACCTCGTCGATCTTGGTCCCGGCGACAGCCGACAGCGTCTTGACGTCGTCGGGGTCGTTCGGGCACGCCAGCAGCGGCTCCTTGAACTCGCTCATGTCAATCTCGATAACCGCCGCGTACTCGGCATCGGCATCGGCCTCGAGCAGTTGCGGATCGGCCAGCCACGCCTCCATGGCGTCGGCACGACGGGCCAGGGCGTCGGCGTCGCCGTAACCCTCGCTGATCATCCAGCGCAACAGGGTGACGTTCGAGGTCAGGTACTCGATGATCGGCTCCTTGTTCAACTGGATAGCGCAACCGGCGGCCGAGCGTTCGGCCGCGGAGTCGGAGAGCTCGAACGCCTGTTCGACCTTGAGGTCAGGCAGCCCCTCGATTTCGAGGATGCGTCCGGAAAAGATGTTCTTCTTGCCCTGTTTCTCGACCGTCAACAGGCCTTCCTGGAGCGCCTTGTAGGGGATGGCGTTGACCATGTCGCGCAGCGTCATGCCCGGCTGCAGTTCACCCTTGAAACGCACCAGCACCGACTCCGGCATGTCGAGCGGCATGACGCCGATCGCCGCGCCGAAAGCGACCAGGCCGGAACCGGCCGGGAAGCTGATGCCGATCGGGAAGCGGGTGTGCGAGTCACCGCCGGTACCTACGGTATCGGGCAGCAGCATGCGGTTCAGCCAGGAGTGGATGACGCCGTCGCCGGGGCGCAGTGCGATCCCGCCGCGCTCGCGGATAAAGTCCGGCAACGTCTTGTGGGTGGTGACATCGACTGGCTTCGGGTAGGCAGCCGTGTGGCAGAAGCTCTGCATCACCAGGTCGGAGGAGAAACCGAGGCAAGCCAGTTCCTTGAGTTCGTCGCGGGTCATCGGCCCGGTGGTGTCCTGAGAACCGACGGTTGTCATCTTCGGTTCACAGTAGGCACCCGCGCGAATGCCTTCGACGCCGCAGGCGCGGCCAACCATCTTCTGTGCCAACGAATAGCCCTTGCTGCTGTCGGCCGGCTGTTGCGGTTGACGGAAAACGTCGGAGACCGGCAGGCCAAGCGCCTCGCGAGCGCGACCGGTCAGCGTGCGGCCGATGATCAGCGGGATGCGGCCGCCGGCCTGCACCTCGTCGAGCAACGCTTGGGTCTTGAGCTCGAAGGTGGAGACGGTCTCACCGGCCTCGTTGGTGATCTTACCGATATACGGGTGGACGGTAACGACGTCGCCCATCTCGAGCTTGTCGACGTCGCACTCGATCGGCAGCGCGCCTGAATCCTCGACGGTGTTGAAAAAGATCGGCGCGATCTTGCCACCGAGGACCACGCCGCCCTGGCGCTTGTTCGGGACGTACGGGATGTCGTCGCCCATCAGCCAGAGCACCGAGTTGGTCGCCGACTTGCGTGACGAACCGGTGCCGACGACGTCACCGACGTAGCTAACGATATGACCCTTGCCCTTGAGTTCCTCGATCTTGGCCAAGCCGTCAGGCATGCTCGCCTTGAGCATCGCCTTGGCATGAAGCGGGATGTCGGGACGGCTCCAGGCGTCACCGGCCGGCGACAGGTCGTCGGTGTTGGTCTCTCCCGGGATCTTGAACACGGTGATGGTGATCTGCTCCGCGACGGCGTCGCGCAAGGTGAACCACTCGGCGTTGGCCCACGACTGCAGCACCGACTGGGCTGCCGCGTTGCCGGCCGCGGCCTTGTCGGCGACCTTGTCGAAGCCGTCGAACACCAGCAGGGTCTTTTTCAGTGCGTCCGCCGCGGTATCGGCAAGCCCGGCATCGTCGAGCCGGTCGATCAACGGCTGCACGTTGAAGCCACCAAGCATGGTGCCGAGCAGTTCCACGGCACGCTGGCGGTCGAGCAGCGGGCTGCTGAGGCTACCGTCGGCAATGCCGGCCAGGAACTCCGCCTTGACCTTCGAGGCATTATCGACGCCTGGGGGTACGCGGTCGGTCAGAAGTTCAAGCAGGAAGGCCTCTTCGCCGGCCGGCGGAGCCTGCATCAAGGCGACCAGATCGGTCACCTGAGCGGCGTTCAATGGCAACGGTGGCACGCCTTCGGCGGCCCGCTCTTCGACATGCTTACGGTAGGCTTCCAACATGGCAGTCACCTCTTTGGATCTATTGGAAGGACAGTGGCACCTTACGCGCCAAGCCCATAACGATATATTAACCGCTTACAAATATTTTTGATACCCAGCCAGGCTCGGCAATCACGGCCCAAGGACCGTCCCGCGCACCACTGTGAGGCTGCTGTATGATCACTTTTCCATCATCTTCAACCCGTTCGAGGAGCCTCCGGTGGCCATGGAACTGACCGCGCTCAACGCCCTCTCTCCTGTCGACGGCCGATATGGCGCCAAGGTCGACGACCTGCGGCCCATTTTCAGCGAATACGGCCTGATCAGGCACCGCATCCTGGTCGAGATCCGCTGGCTCCAGGCGCTCGCCAACGAACCGGGCATCGCCGAGGTGCCACCGCTCAGTGACCACGCGAATCACCTGCTCGAGGCCATCGTCGATGGCCTCTCCGAAGAGGATGCCCAGCGGGTCAAGAACATCGAGCGAACGACCAACCACGACGTCAAAGCGGTCGAGTACTTCATCAAGGAGCGCATCGCCGGCAACACCGAACTCGAGGCAGTGGCCGAGTTCATCCACTTCGCCTGCACGTCGGAAGACATCAACAACCTGGCCTACGCACTGATGCTGCGCGAGGCGCGAACCCAAAGCCTGTTGCCGCTGGCCGACCAGTTGATCGATGCTCTCACGACCCTCGCCCACGACCTTGCCGACCTGCCGATGCTTTCGCGTACTCATGGCCAACCAGCCTCGCCGACCACGCTCGGCAAAGAACTGGCCAATGTCGTCCACCGGCTGCGCCGCCAACGTGCCCAGATTGTCGCCGTGCCGATACTCGGCAAGATTAACGGCGCGGTGGGCAATTTCAACGCCCACCTGTCGGCCTACCCCGACATCGACTGGCCGGCTCTGACCGAGCGCTTCGTCACCGACCTCGGTCTCGACTGGAACGACTACACCATCCAGATCGAGCCGCATGACTACATGGCCGAGTTGTTCGATGCCGTCGCCCGTTTCAATACCGTACTGCTCGACTTCGACCGCGACGTCTGGGGCTACATCTCGATCGGCTACTTCAGCCAGCGCACCGTGGCCGGCGAGGTCGGCTCGTCGACCATGCCGCACAAGGTCAACCCGATCGACTTCGAGAACTCCGAGGGCAATCTTGGCATCGCCAATGCCCTGCTCGGCCACTTCGCCGCCAAGCTGCCAGTGTCACGCTGGCAGCGGGACCTGACCGACTCGACGGTACTGCGCACGGTCGGCGTCGCCCTGGCGCACAGCGCCATCGCCTACCACGCGACGCTGCGCGGACTGAGCAAACTCGAAGCCTCGTCCGAACGGCTCGCCGCCGACCTGGATGGCTGTTGGGAGGTACTGGCTGAGCCGGTGCAGACGGTGATGCGCCGCTACGGTATCGAGAAGCCCTACGAAAAGCTCAAGGAGTTGACCCGCGGCCGCGGCATCGACCGCGACACCCTGCGGGCATTTGTCGAAGGGCTCGACATTCCAGCGGAGGCACGTGACGCCCTGCTCGCCCTCGAGCCCGGGAGCTACACTGGGAATGCGGTCACAAAGGCACGCGAGATCTGACCATCACGAGGTCCGCAGAGTGGCTCAAGCCACCGGGAAAGGAGGCAGGCGCATGGATAAACCGATTGGTGACTACCGGCTGGGTGTGGACCACGAAGAGCTGATCCTCTCCAGTCTTGACGACAACATTGCTGCCGTTGATGCCCTGGTTGGCCAGGCACGGCGCAAGCTCCAACTGTTCACCCGCGACCTCGAACCGCGCCTCTACGACCGTGAGCCGTTCTACCAGGCACTGCGTCAGTTGGCGATTTCGAGTCGTAACGTCGAGATCCAGATCCTGGTCATGGACTCAGATCGCGTCGTTAAGGAGGGGCACCGGCTGATCAACCTGGGCCGCCGACTGTCAACCTTCATTCAATTCCGCAGGGTGGCCGATGACTACCAGAGCACCCCTTCGTCTTTCCTGATCGTCGACGAGCGTGGTTACCTCTACCGCAACCTGGCCATCCAGTACCGGGGCATCGCTGATTTCAACAGCCCCTACCGTGCCCAGGAGTACATGCGCCACTTCGATGAGATTTGGCAACACAGCAGCGCGGACCCGAATCTGCGTCAGCTGCACGTCTGACCGGCCTGCGGGAAACCCTCGGTCTCGGATCGAACCGGCAATCAATGGCCGGACCGCTACATATCTTGTTATAGTTTTAGTTAACTATAGATGATATCTAATTGATATTTAAATAAGTCCAGCAATGGTCCTGCCAAACTCTTCGGTCGAGGCCTTGCCCCCCATGTCGCGGGTACGCAACTCACTTTCGGCGAGCAACCGTTCGATGGCTCCGACGATAGTGGCCGCCGCCTCCGTCTCGCCGAGGTGGTCGAGCATCATCGCTCCGGACCAGAACATGCCGATGGGGTTGGCGATCCCCTGCCCTGCGATGTCGGGTGCCGAACCGTGCACCGGCTCGAACATCGACGGGTGATCCCGTTCCGGGTTCAGATTGGCCGACGGCGCGATGCCGATGGTGCCGGTCACAGCCGGTCCGAGGTCGGAGAGAATGTCGCCGAACAGGTTGGAACCAACCACGACGTCGAACCACTCTGGGTGGAGCACGAACTGAGCGGTCAGGATATCGATATGGTACTTGTCGGTACGGATATCCGGATACTCGGCCGCGACCGCCACGTGACGCTCATCCCAGAACGGCATCGTGTGAATGATACCGTTGGACTTGGTCGCCGAGGTCAGGTGCTTTTTCGGCCGGCTCTGCGCCAGGTCAAAAGCGTAGCGCAGGATACGGTCAGTGCCATGACGGGTGAAGATCGACTCCTGAATCACTAGTTCGTTGTCGGTCCCCTGGTAGAGTCGGCCACCCGCCTCCGAGTACTCCCCCTCGACGTTCTCACGCACAATCATGAAGTCGATATCGCCCGGGGCACGGTTCGCCAGCGGGCAGTCGACGCCCTGAAACAGCCGTACTGGTCGCAAATTGACGTACTGGTCGAAATGCCGCCGGATCGGGATCAGCAGCCCCCAGAGGGAAACGTGGTCCGGAACACCCGGGAAACCGACTGCACCGAGATAGATGGCATCGCAGTCGGCCAGTCGATCGAGACCATCATCCGGCATCATTCGCCCGGTCGTGTGGTAGGTCTCGCAACTCCAGTCATATTCCTCGAAATTCAGTTTGAAACCGAAACGTGTCGCCGCGGCTTCCAGGACGCGGATACCCTCTGGCATCACTTCCTTGCCGATGCCGTCACCGGGAATTACGGCAATACGGTAGCTGGCCATTTGGGACTCTCCTATGCCTGTGGTGGGCGACCTGTACGGTGATCAAGCATGGTCGCCAAACGACAACCCTGCAACGTGGAAAGGCGGGCCGAGGCCCGCCTTTCGATACGCTTAGGTCGTCGGGCAGGCCGCCCCGGTCCGGGGTTCCAGCCTAGTTGCAGTAGTCGACTGCCAGTCCAGCAGCACCATCCGCCGTGGGAACCTCGCCGAAATCAAGCCTTGTGGCCTCGCCGAACAGGCAGTTGGCCTCGGAGCTGTTCAAATACGGCCCTGCCATGCCGGGACTGGTGGTGTAACCCCAGGAGTTGACCGAGATGATCTGGCCATTTCCTGCGTTGACATCCATCGGCTGGACCCAGGGTCCACCGGACGCCCCCCCGGAAAGACCACAACTCGGGAGCCACCAATTCACATCCGCAGTTCCTTCTTTTGTCATATCTTCAGCGCAATACATGAAGTTGGGGTCGTCGCTGTAGGAGTAGCCAAGCGCATGAGTGTAATCGGCGCTGGGAGCAGGATCATTATTGTCTACGCTGTCTTGCGGAGTCGTGAAATCGATATCAAGTGCACCGACGGCATCCTCAAGACTGTCGGGGACACCTGCAGGCCCGTCGTGAGCCGAGTCGTCAGTGTCATCAACAACGTAGTAAGCGTAATCCCAGGCGACGTTGTTCGGGAACGTAGTCGTGGTCCAATTCACATCGACAACGCCAAACGAAGGCAGCCAACAACCGAAGCGGTCGTTGCTGCAGTTACGGTCGGTAGCGGTGCCACTGAATGCCTGGTCAGGAATGAACATCACGTGGCGCGCGAACGCCTTGTTGGCATCGTCGTAAACGCAGTGCGCTGCGGTGATGATGACGGATCGGTTCGAACTATTATCGGTCGCGACGGTACCGGAGCAAACGTAACCGGCCCAGCGCTTCCACTTCGGATTCGATGGCATTTCGAAATAGATACGCCCGGCCGCCGTCTGCACGGCGCCACCATCGGTGCAGCCATCAGTGGGATCACACCATGGCGCATTGGTGACCACGTGGCTGCCGCCCCCGCCGCCACCACCACCGGAACCACCACCGGTATTGACGGTGAAGCTGACCAGGTCAGATGTGGCCGTGTTCCCCCCCTTCCCGGCGTTGTCCTTGGCCACCACGTGCCATCCCCAGTCACCGTCGCTGAAGCCGGTGAAGTTGACCGTCCAGATGCCATTGCCGGCATGACCGGCGCTGTAGGACTGCGTGGCGTCGCTCGGGAAAGTGATCACGAAGTTGACCGACTTGAGGCCGCTGTCATCAGTCACGGCCGCTTTAAACGTATGGTCCGCTCCAATCGTTGCCCCGTGACCCGGGATCATGTTGCTGATCGCCGGAGATGTCGTATCGCTGCCACCTCCACCTCCGCCACCGCCCGGCTTGCCACGATTCGGGACCTGCGGACCCGCCCGCAACTGCGCGGACCGCTGCTGCCCGTAGGGCTCCAGTGAACCATCGGGTCGACGCAGGTAGCCTCGCCCCTGAGCATCAATCACCAAGTCGCGCGGAATCGCCGCGGCCCGGCGTTCCGGGGTCCAGTGCTCAACCACGGCACGCTTGTCCGCGTGCAGACGCTGGTCCTGGGCCTGGATGGTGGCGGGGATAACGAGTGCGGAGACGACCAAGCTGGCCGACACCCACGAGACGAGGTGGCTTCTCGGGATCATTATGGCGCTACGCTGCAGCTGATACTTGGCTTACAGTTCAGCCTC
>QNFN01000025.1 GCA_003645555.1 Gammaproteobacteria bacterium
CGAAGCGAACAGTAACTGAACTTTGCGCATGGCCCACTAGGGAACCTCTGGCACGTCATGAAGCCGTCCGTTGGCCATGGTCAACGCGCCCTTTGACACACTGTTGCAGACCCCTACCTCGATGGGGTCGGCCACAGTACAATGGCTTTCCAACCCGGAGGGAACCACCATCCCAGCAGCTTGCCATCGATGCGGATCAAGGTAGATAGCAAAGAGCTGGAACTCGGCATGTTCGTCGCCGAGCTCGACCGGCCGTGGCTCGAGAGCCACTTCCTGTTCCAGGGTTTTATCGTCAGCAACCAGGCCGAGCTTGATGACGTACGCAAGAGTTGCGCTTTCGTCTATGTCGACCTGGAAAAAAGCCGCCTTTCCGATCCGAAGACCCGTCAACGCCTGCTGGCCAAGGCCGGTGCAAACGGCAAGAGCCCCAAGATCGCTGGCCAAAAGCCCTACCCCAAGAGCTTTGAGGACGAAATAGAGGGCGCCGAGGAGATTCACTCAAGCGCACAGGAGTACGTCGAAAAAATCTTTACCGACATTCGTCTCGGCAAGGCGCTTGACACGGACGAGGCCAAAGCGGTGGTCGCGGACATGATGAGCAGCATCATCCGCAACCCCGATGCCCTGGCGCTACTGAGCAGTCTCAAGGCGTTTGACGAGTCCGAAATCACTCACAGCATGAATGTCTGCACGTTGGCGCTGGCGTTCGGGCGCTTTCTCGGCATGGGTATCGATCCGCTACAGGAACTCGGCCTGGGCGCACTGCTGCACGATATCGGCGAGACCCGCGTGCCTGAGGAGACCCTGAAAAAACGCTATGGCCTGACTCCCGACGAAACTCACGAAATGCAGCGCCATACCGAGCATGGTGCCGACATTCTGAAAGGCATGAAGGGCATCCCGAGCAGCGCCGTCGAGATCGCCCTGACCCACCACGAAAAGGTCAACGGCAAGGGTTACCCCAATGGGCTGAAGGGTGAGGACATCGGCCATTTCTCGCGCGTCGTGTCGATCATCGATGTCTATGATCGCCTGACCCACGTCGCCAACAAGCAGCGCTACATCACCAGTACCGATGCACTGAAGAACATGTACGAGTACCGCAACGTGTTCTTCGACGGCGAGTTGATCGAACGCTACATCCAGTGTCTCGGCATCTACCCGGTCGGCACGGTCGTCGAACTCGGTTCGGGAGAGGTCGGCGTGGTGATCTCGGTCGAGCCCGACCACCACCTGCTACCGAAACTGATGCTGGTGCGCGATGCGGACAAGCAGCCGGTCTACCCGCCGCGAATCATCAACCTGCGCCATTACCGCGGACTCGCCGAGAGCGCGAAGGTCGCCATCCGCCGGGTGCTGCAGCCGAACGCCTATGGCATCGACCTGAAGAAATACATGCTGCGCGAGTTCATGTTCTGAACCCTCGTATGCAGCGTCTGCCGTAATCGAATTTCAGCTCTCAATAATGTTCGGCTCGGTGCCGAAGACATGGAGCGGCTCTGACTTGCCACGTACCCGCTGCTGGCCAAGATCACGGAACTGCCGCCGGGTCTCATCTGGCAATTGCAGGTAGGCGTCGCTGGAGACAACGACCCGGTACTTCAGGCGCTTGGTCAGCCCCTCAAGTCGACTCGCTGTGTTGACCGCATCACCGAGGAACGTGTACTCGTAGCGCTGTTCGGAACCGATGGTGCCCGCCATCACGGTGCCAAAGTGGATACCGGCGCCCATCTCCGGATGCCCACCATCCGGCATCGTGAACTGCCGTGTGTGGTCAAGGATCTCCAGCGCACTGCGCACGGCGTCCTCGACCGGGTTGCTCTCGCTCTCGAGGCCATAGACCGCCAGTACCGCATCGCCCATGAACTTGTTTATGGTGCCGCCATGGCGCGCGACGATCTCGCTCAGGTCAGAGAAAAAGGTGTTGAGGAAAATGATCACCTCTTCCGCCGAAGCCGCCTCGCTCATGCTGGTGAAGTCGCGCAAGTCACAGAACATGATTGCGACTTCGTCTTCCTGACCACGCTTGAGAGTTTCGTCATCGGTCGAAAGCAACTTCTCCATGATGTTTGCACCGACCACCCGCTCCAGCGTCTTGTGCAGACGGTCGCGGTCACGCAGGTTCTCTATCATGGCGTTGATCTGCACCGCCATCAGGCCCAGTTCGTCCTGCGCCATGATCGGGGCACGCTGCTCCAGATCGCCTTTCTGCACGCTGCGCAACACGTCCATCTGCGCCTGCAGGAAGGCATGCATATTGCGCGTGTAGCTGGTGATCAGACGCAACAACAGGGCCAACAAGGCACCAAAGATAAACATCACCTCAATCAGGAACAGCAGCGGCAATTGCTCGGGCCGTTCCACGGCACCACTGTGCATCAGGCGGTAACTGCTCAGCGAGATCGTGGTCGCAAGAATCAGGATGGTCAGCGTCATGACGATGCTGAACTTTTGCGCCATCGGCACCATGGTGAAACCGCCGTCAACGCTCACCTCGCCACGATGGAACCAGCCTAACTGGCGTGTGAGGGCGTTATCGATCGCGGCGAAGTAGCCGAAGACCATGATGCCAAGCGTCACATCGATTGCTTGGCTGTAGGAGTGACCCGGCAACAGGGCCTCAACCAACAGCAGTCCGACACCTACCAGCAGGTAGAGTCCGAAATCGAGTCCGAAACTGAGCCAGCGACGACGGGCGAAAGGCTTCACAATCGCCAGTCTGGGTGCCATCAGGTGATCGATCAGTGCGGCTACTGTGAACAACGCCGCCATCTGGATCGCGATGTCGATGAACCGACCCGAACCGGCGTAGAGACTGTAGATCAGTTCATGCGCCAGAATCACCGCCATGCAGATGGCGAAATAGGCGTAGGTCTGAAACTTTTCCGGTTGCTGCATCGACTCGACGCGTCCTGCCCGCGACTGCAGCCAGTATACGAGTCGATCCGGTACAGGGACAGGCGATACAGGCCCTTAAATCAACATGCGATGGGCATGCGGTTCAGTCAGTTTCAATTACCTCGGCGATGACCGTCCGAGGTGCTCCGAGGAAGAGCCCGGCAGTCGCGACCCGCATCATTCCACTGGACCCCTTGATGTAGGCCGTGATGGCTTCGGGCGAATCCCAGAGGCTCATCGCCCCACCCTGCCCATTATCGAAATCTGCGAAAAAAGTGACACTGCGGAACCCCGGCTGCCGCTGCATGACCTCGCGTGCCTGAGACGCGAGTACCCGGACCGCGTCACCATTCCCAGGCTTGAACTCGAAGTGAAATATCCGGCAGTAACTGGCCATGCTAACTACCCGTTGTCGCGGGCACGCTGCCCGTCACGGCCTTCTATAGCAGTTGGACGGCATGCCTGCCGAAACGCTCGGGCAATTGGATGGGTGTGGCTTCGTGCCACACCATGTAACACCCCTGGCGAACGCCACAAGGCCATGCCGAGTGGCCGGCGATGCCGGCTTGTCGAACCTGTGAGTCGTCTGGATACGGTCACAGTCTCGAATCGAGACACATCCAGGCATGAAAAAACCCACCGATGGGCGGGCTTCGTTCATGATTTTAGCGCGCCCGACAGGGTGAGCTGGAATACGTGAATGGTCCAGTGGACCATCCGCCCGGCGAACGCCACGAGGTCTTACCGAGTGGCCGGCAATCCGGAGGGCGTGACACGAACGGAGTGAGTGGCGCGCCCGACAGGATTCGAACCTGTGACCTTCGGCTTCGGAGGCCGACACTCTATCCAGCTGAGCTACGGGCGCGTGGGACGGAGATTTTAGCCCGGATGGCCGTGCCGAATCCACCGAACACTCATCCCTGGGCCCGATCGAGCCGGCGGTAGCCGAGCGCCTCGGCAAGATGCGTGGTATCGATTGAGTCTTCTCCAGCGAGATCCGCCACGGTCCGTGCCACCCGCAGCACCCGGTGCAGTGAGCGCGCCGTCAAACCAAGACGACGCATGGCATTTCGTAGCAACCGGTTCTCATCATCACCGAGGCGACACCACCGCTCAAGATCGTGCCCCGCAAGATCACGGTTGAGTCCGCCCTGGCGATCCAGTTGACGCCATCTCGCCGCGGCCACCCGCTCCGCGACGACAGCACTCGGCTCACCCCTGGCAACCGCTCCGAACAAGGCCGACTCTTCTACCGGCGGCACCTCGACCTGGAGATCGATACGATCGAGCAACGGCCCGGAGAGTCGTGCGCGGTAGCGGCGTACTGTCTCCTCCGGGCAGCGACAGCGTGGACTGCCAAGGAACCCGCAAGGGCACGGGTTCATCGCTGCCATCAACTGGAATTCGGCAGGAAATGTCTCGCTACGCGCTGCACGCGCTATGGTCACACTGCCGGTCTCAAGAGGCTCGCGCAGCATCTCCAGCACGCGCCGTTCATATTCCGGCAACTCGTCCAGGAACAGCACCCCCCGATGCGCACGCGAGACCTCACCCGGCCGCGGCAGGCTGCCCCCACCCACCAGCGCGGTGGGCGATGCAGAATGGTGTGGAGCACGAAACGGGCGCTCTCTCCAGCGTTCCGGGCACCAGCCCGCGTCATCGCTGACCGAAGCGATCGCGGCCACCTCCAGTACCTCCTCTTCCGCTAACGGCGGCAGGATGGATGGCAGCCGTGTTGCCAGCATGCTCTTGCCACTGCCCGGCGGACCGATAAATAGCGCGCTATGGCAACCGGCAGCGCAGACCTCGAGTGCCCGGCGTGCGTGAGGCTGACCACGGACATCGGCGAGATCCGGTCCGTCAGCACTATTCACTGTGGGTCGTGTTCGCTCGACCTGAGATAACGACTCCGAGCCGGTGATGTGAGCGGCCACGGAGAGCAGATGCTCCGCACCGTGAACGCGTGCGCCCGGAACGAAGGCCGCCTCACGACCGTTGCCGTGCGCCACGATAATCGACCGACCTGCATCGCGGGCGGCAATCGAGGCGGCGAGCGTTCCCCGTACCGACCTCAAGGCACCCGAAAGGGCCAGTTCACCGACGAACTCAAGATTGACCAGCGGCCCGTTTGGCAGTTGCCCCGAAGCGGCAAGAATACCGATGGCAATCGGCAGGTCGAAACGGCCGCCGTCCTTGGGCAGATCGGCCGGGGCCAAGTTTACGGTAATGCGGCGCGCAGGGTAATCGAAATGGCTGCTGAGCAGCGCACCACGCACCCGATCCTTGCTCTCACGCACGGCGGCTTCGGGTAAGCCGACAATGGCGAGTCCGGGCAGACCGTTGGTGAGATGGACCTCCACCGTGACCGGTGGAGCCTGGATGCCCACGCTGGCACGCGTGTTGACGATGGCGAGTGACATGTCACCCCTCCCTGGGTTGCTGATACCCAAGCCAATCCCTGGCCTGGGCGTTATTTTATTTCTCGGCGGACGACTCTCCTGCGGAAATCGTGGGTTCAGGCGCCGTACCCTCAAGCACTGCCAGGCGCTCCTCGAGCGCCTCGAGCCGGGTACGCGTCCTCAACAGCATGTCCGTCAGGCGCTCGACCTCATCGCGGTTGACGAGCTCCATGCGAGTGAAAGCGCTCTGCAGCACGGCACGGAAATTCCGTTCCATATCTTTCTGCAGGTCGCGCACCCCGGGAGGCAGGGCCTCGGCCAGCTTGTGCGCAATCTCATCAAGTCGTTTTGGATCGAACATCCATACCTCATCTTCTGGTTGATCGTGACCCTACTTTAGGAACCGACAGGCCCCCAGACAACTGCACCGGAGTGTGGCACGTGCCCTGGCATCATGTGCCATGGCAGTGCTGCAACGCAGCATTCTATACGTTGGATGGAGTTTATACATTTGAATTTATTAAATAATTTATATCTGGCCCGAATAGTGCAAAACACTTGTCGATGGCCCCTCAATAACAGACGGGGTCAATAAAAAAATGATTCGACAGGAGTTATTCACAATGAACAGATTGAAATCGACCTGCCTGGCCGTCGGCCTGCTGGCCGCACCCATTCTCACTCACGCCGAAATTGCCGCCAATGTCGCGCTGACGTCGGACTACGTCTGGCGCGGCGTCTCACAGACCAATGAAGACCCGGCGATTCTGGGTGGCTTCGACTACGAGCACGACAGCGGCCTCGAGGCCTACCCGGAGTTCACCTCAAGCTGATCCCGACTCCCATCCAACCCAACCGGAACGGGCGCCTCGGCGCCCGTTCCCTATGGCGACCGGTGCTGGCGCCGTACCGGCCTCTGCGCTATCGTGGTCGGCCTTGCAGCCAGCCGTAGATACCACTATGCCGCGTCCGCTCTTCATTGCACTGATCACCACGCTCGCCCTCTCCACCCAGGTGACCGCCGCACCAATCTACAAGTGGGTCGACAGCGACAATCGTGTCCACTACGAAGACACCCGTCCTCCGACAGGCACTGTCGAGGTGATCAAGCCTCGGGTCATCTACCTTGGCGAGCCATCGGACAAAACGGCGCCAGCGGATCTGCAAGCAGGTGACGAGGCCGCAACTCGTATCGCGGAACGGCAGCGGATGTGCACCCAGAGCAAGGAACGGCTCGCTGAAGCTCAAGCCGCCGACCGGATGTATACCCTGGATGAAAAGGGCCGCCGGACCTACATGGCCAAGGATGAGATCGCGACGCATATCGCCAAATTGCAGGAAGCCGTCGACTCCTGGTGCAAGGAGGAGTAATTCCCGTCACCCGGGAAACGGCCAGCACACCACCATGAAGCGGCCCCGGCACCCCGTCCAGGAGTGAGATACGGGCCCCTTTTCAGGTGGCATGGCGACACATCTGGCGCCATCTTCCCGACCGCCACTCGCCTCGACCATCCCGCCCCCCCGGTCTCAGCCACGGAGTCGACAGCAGTGCAAGACTGGGACATCACGCAGGCACGTGCCGCCTATAGCACCGCACACTGGGGTCACGGCTACTTCGACATCGGCCCCGAGGGTCACATCCAGGTGACCCCGCGCCCAGGCCGGGATGCCACCAGGATCGATCTGCACCGGATCACCGACCGCCTCGAAGCTGACGGCCTGTCGCTACCGGTCCTGGTGCGCTTCACCGACATCCTCCAGGATCGGGTCGAACGGCTGCGAGAGGCCTTTGACCGCGCGATGACAGCCGCTGAATTCAACGGCGGCTTCACCCCGGCCTACCCGATCAAGGTCAACCAGCAGCGACGGGTAGTCGAAGCGATTCTCAACGCCGGCCAGGTAGGCCTCGAGGCTGGCAGCAAGCCCGAGTTGATGGTAGTGCTCGGCCTGCTTGACGCCACGGGCGTAGCCATCTGCAACGGCTACAAGGACCGTGAGTACGTGCGCCTGGCGCTGATCGGCCAGCAGCTTGGACTATGCGTCTACATCGTTCTGGAGAAATTCGGTGAACTGGAACTGGTGATCGATGAGGCGCGCCGTCTCGGCGTGACGCCACGTCTCGGGGTCCGCGTCCGACTGGCGTCGCTCGGGCGTGGCAAGTGGGAGAACTCGGGTGGTGAAAAATCGAAATTCGGCCTCGACTCAGCCAGCGTTCTGCGGGTGGTCGAGCACCTGCGTCACAGCGGCATGGGCGATGCCCTGCAACTGCTGCACGTCCATCTCGGCTCTCAGGTCGGCAACATCCGTGACATCCACCAGGGCATGCACGAAGTGGCGCGTTTCTACGCCGAGCTGCACAAGCTCGGCGTTCCGGTCCAGGTCGTCGACGTCGGTGGTGGCCTCGGAATCGATTACGAAGGCACCCGCTCACGCAGTGCCTGCTCGATCAACTACAGCCTGCAGGAGTATGCCAACAGCGTAGTCAATGCCCTCGCCACCGTCTGCGAAGAACAAGCACTGCCCCACCCACAGTTGATTACCGAGTCCGGGCGTGCTCTGACCGCTCATCACGCGGTGCTGGTCAGCAACATCATCGACGTCACCCGAGCGGTCGACGATGCACCACCGCCGCCTCCCGACGACGACGCACCGGCGGTGTTGCACAACCTCTGGGACAGCCTGCAGACGGTCGATTCCAGTGCCTTGCTCGAGACCTACCATGAGACCGGCCACTGGCTCGCCGAGGTGCAGACGATGTTCACCCACGGGCTGCTCGACCTGGCGCAGCGGGCCCTAGCCGAGCGTCTGGTCAGCGCAGTGCGTACGCGATTGGTCAGTCGTCTCAACCCGTCGATACCCGCGCATCGCGAGGCGCTCGATGAGCTGGTCGACAAGCTGGCCGACAAGTATTTCTGCAACCTGTCGATTTTCCAGTCACTGCCGGATGTCTGGGCGATCGACCAAGTGTTCCCGATCGTACCGCTGCAACGACTTGCCGAACGCCCAACCCGTCGTGTCGTGCTGCACGACATCACCTGCGACTCGGATGGCCGTATCGACCAGTACGTCAACCAGGACGGTGTAGACAGCACACTGCAATTGCACGCTCCACGCGCGGGGGAGCCCTACCGGATAGGTATCTTCCTGGCTGGTGCCTACCAGGAGATTCTCGGCGACCTGCACAACCTGTTCGGCGATACCCACTCGGTCAACGTCGAACTCGACGGTGGTGGAGGGTACCGGCTAACGGTGCCGATCGTGGGTGACGGGGTTGACGACGTGCTGCGCTACGTTCACTTCGATGCCGAGGAACTGCGGTGCGCTTACCAGACTCGCGTCGAGGCGGCCGAACTCACCGCGAACCAGCGCACCGAGTATCTCGAGGCACTAGTTGCCGGTCTCGAGGGTTACACCTACCTCGAGGATTGAACGTCTCTGGCCCGCCTATGACGCCAGCATCACGGATGCCGGCGCAGGAGAGGTGCGACTGGACGCCGCGCTGGAGGGATAAGGAATAGCCGCGGCTATTCCTTGAGTGAAGCGCAAGTACAGGCATGCCTGGACCAGCCGGGGCCGTGATAGGCCACGGGCCGGTAACAGACTGCATGTTTCGGATTCGGTACAAAACCACTCTTTTCCAGTTGCGTTGCAAAGGCTTCGGGCCAGGCCCGTGGCCGGCTGGCGCCATAGGCGGGCTAGCCCTTCAGGCGCAGCAGCATGGTCGCCACCGCATTCGCCTGCAGACGCGCACGCGCCGTATTGGCATGCTCGAGATCCGCGTAAGGACCGATGCGAACGCGATGATAGGTGTCCTGGTTGATGGTCACCGTCTGCACCGAAGCTTCGTAGCCGAGCAGGGCCAGATGGGCCTTGAGGCCGTCAGCATCAGCTGCGCTACGGAACGAACCGGCCTGCAGAATATAGCCGCCCGCCTTAGGCGGCGGTGCCGTGGCCGGCGCCGGCGCGTTGACCGGCGCCTGGTGCACCGGTGTCTTGCTGGCCACAGGCTGTTCCGGAATCACCACCTCCATCTCGGGAAGGATGGTGTAGAAATCGAACCGGGGACGCGCCACCGGTTTCGGCGCCGGCGTCGTAGCGGCACTGCCGCTACTACCATCCCCGAACAGTTCGTCGAGGCTGACGTAACCATGGTCAACCAGGTAGACCCCAAGGGCCACGGTAAGGCCTAGCGTCAGACCGAACAGGAACGGTCCCTTGGCGGAACGCGGCGGCGACTTGGGTGCCGACCGTGCGCGACCGCGTCGGTGTGAGCCGGACTTGGCGAAGTCCCTTGACATCGGTCTTCCTTAATGGGGATCTATGGACGTGCGGGTCCGGGTATTGCGCACACGATTATACCGCCCGGCCATCAAAACAGTTCGATCGGGTCGATGTCGAGCGACCAGCGAACACGGCGCGCTTCGGGCAGCTTTTCCAGGGCAGTGACCCACACTGAAAGCAACCGCTGCAACCGCTCGCGCTTGGTGGCCTGCAGCAGCAGTTGGGCCCGCTGGCGTCCGCCACGCCGCGCCATCGGTGCCGGCACCGGACCGAGCACCTCGATGCCATCGGTTTGGCCTGCCGGCAGGGCCTTTGCCGCCGCATCGAGGAAGGCGAGCGGGACCTCCTCGCGTACCGCCTCGGCACGCAACAGGGCGAGATGACTCCAGGGCGGTAACCCAGCGAGTCGCCGTTCCTCGAGTGCCTCGCGAACAAAGGCATGGTAACCCTCCCGTACCAGGGCCTGCAGCAGCGGGTGCTCGGGGTGATGTGTCTGCACCAGCACCCGGCCGGGATGTTGGGCGCGTCCGGCTCGGCCGGTCACCTGGATGATCTGTTGCGCCACCCGCTCCGCGGCCCTGAAATCGGTACCGAAGAGCCCGGCATCGGCGTTGACCACCCCGACCAGCGTGACCCCGGGGAAGTGATGCCCCTTGGCCAGCATCTGTGTGCCGACCAGCAACCTGGCCCGCCCGTCGTGTACCGCTTCGAGCTTGGCATCGAGACTGCCACGACGGCGGGTGGTGTCGCGGTCGATACGCACCAGGCCCGCCGCCGCAAAGCGCTCGGCGAGCACGCCTTCCAACCGCTCGGTGCCCTGACCGAGAGGGTTCAATGCCTCCCCACCGCAATCTGGACAGCGCCGCTCGGGACGCAGCTCGCTACCGCAGTGATGGCAACAGAGACGCGCCCGTGCCTGGTGGAGTGTCATGCGCGCATCGCAGCGGCGGCAGCCGGCGATCCAGCCGCAATCATGGCAGATCAGCGTCGTCGCAAAACCGCGCCGATTGAGATAAATCAGTACCTGGTGGCCGCCCGCGAGTTCTTGCTCAACGGCCTCGAGCAGGGTGGCCGAGAGCCCTGCCTGTAGTGGCCTGCTGCGCAGGTCAACCAGCTCGACCACCGGGATCTCGGCGTCACCGGCACGTCCTGGCAGGCGCAAACAACGGTAACGGTCGCGGTTGGCGTTGTGCAGGCTCTCCAGCGACGGCGTCGCCGAACCGAGCACGACTGGCACCCCTTCGGCCCGCGCGCGCACCACGGCGACATCGCGGGCATGGTAGCGAAAGCCGTCTTGCTGCTTGAACGATGGGTCGTGCTCTTCGTCGACGATGATCAGCCCGGGCCGGGCCAGTGGCACGAAGACCGCCGATCGGGTCCCGACGACGACGTCGGCCCGCCCGTCACGAGCGGCCAGCCAGGCCGTAAGCCGCTCGCCGTCCGCAAGCCCCGAGTGCAGAACGGCGGGTCGTTTACCGAAATGACCCCCGATGCGGGCGAGAAGCTGGGGGGTCAACCCGATTTCAGGTACCAGCAGCAACGCCTGGCGGCCGTCGGCGACGGCCTGTTCAATGGCGTGCAGGTAAACCTCCGTCTTGCCACTTCCGGTGACCCCGTCGAGCAGGAACGGGGTGAAACCGTCGACGGCACCTATCGCCTCTACGGCTACCTGCTGGGCCGGATTAAGGGCGTGTCGGGGTGTGAGCGCGAGGACCTCGCCATAGTGCTCCGACGTGGCCGTGAAGGTCTCAACCCAACCGCGCCTGGCCAAGGCGCGCAATGCCCCACGCCAGTCACCGCCCAGTTCGGCCAGGACCGCCGAGCCGGCCCCCGAGTTGCCGCTGTCGATGAGGAAGGCATGCACTGCTGCCTGACGAGGTGCTCGAGTCAAGCTTCCGGCTGATTGCGCCCGACCGACGGCCGTCAATCGCCAGCGTGTTTCACCACCTGCCTGCGCCACGGCTCCTTGGCGCAGGGTCGCCGGCAAGGCGGCGGCCACCACTTCACCGAGCGGGTGATGGTAGTAACCGGCGGCCCAGCGCAATAGGTCGAGGTCTCGCCCGGCCAGCACCGGCTCGGAATCCAGGACCGTACCAACATGGCGGAGACGTCGCCGCTCAACCGTAGCGGCAGCACGCACGTCGACCACCATACCGACCACTTGGCGACGTCCGAACGGCACGCGAACCCGGCAGCCTGGCAGGGGCATGGGCCCCTCCCATCCCGTCGGGGGCAGGTAGTCGAAACCCTGGCGCAATGGTGCAGGCACGGCCACCACGAGAATGGTGCTATCAGGCATGCGACGACTCTAGCATCGGCCGGTCCTAACTCGCAGGCCG
>QNFN01000026.1 GCA_003645555.1 Gammaproteobacteria bacterium
GCAGGCTCCTTCAACAGCGACCAGAGCCTGCACGGCGCGTACCACCGGGCGGTCAAGGGCCGTTACGCCGGCAGCGACTGGCAGCCGGCCGAACTGGCGGCACGGATCGCCGTGGCGCGGAGCCGGCTCGACGCCCTCGCCCGCCCCCCGGTTACCCCGGTCACGGGAAACCACCGCGCCTACCTGGCCCCGTCCGCACTCGGCGAGATCATGGACCTGCTGGGCTGGGGCGGCTTCCGCCTGAAAGCGCTGCGTACCGGCCAGAGCCCATTACAGCGTCTCGCCGACGGCAAGCTGATGCTAAGTTCTAACGTGAGCCTCGAAGAGGCGCGCCAGGGCAGCCCGGCACCCGGCTTCTCCGGCGTCGGCTACCTGCTGCCGCCCTCAGTGACGCTGGTGGATGGTGGTCGTTTCGGCGACGCCCTGACCGGACCGCGCAGCGGCAGAGAGTACGGCATGCCGGTCAACGCCCGCATGGAGATGCCGGAAGCGTTGGCGATGGCTCCAGGCGAACTGCCCGAGGCCGACGTGCTGGCCACGCTCGGCGACGGCCTCTACCTCTCGGACCTCTGGTACTGCAATTACTCCGACCGCAACAGCTGCCGCATCACCGGCATGAGCCGCTACGCGTGTTTCGTCGTCGCGGGAGGTGAACTGACCGCGCCGCTGGTGCCGATGCGCTTCGATGCCAGTGTCTACGATCTGCTCGGCGGTGGCCTCGAAGGGGTCACTCGCGAACGCGAGTGGCTGGTCGACGCCAGCAGCTACGGCCAACGCTCCACCTCGGCCCAACGGCTGCCCGGTATCCTGGTCGACGGTTTCCCGCTGACCCTCTAACCAGGAGGCAGCCCGTTTGTCGACTTGTAGGTCGGGCTTCAGCCCGACATGTCGGACTGAAGTCCGACCCACAACGCTACCGGATCACTGATTCCGCCACGTCCAGATGTAAATTCCGGGTCAGTCGCGCTCGCCACTCTCCCAGGCCTCGATCACCGGACGTGCGGCGCGGAACGCCTCGATGCCCGCCGGCATGCCGCAGTAGACCGAGGCGTGCAGCAGCACCTCGCGAATCTCGTCGACCGAGCAGCCATTGCGCAACGCACCGCGGACGTGTCCCTGCAACTCGGTCGTCGCCCTGAGCGAGGTCAGCAGCGCGATGGTGACCAGGCTGCGCGTCTGGCGCGGCAGCGCCTCGCGCTGCCAGACCGTGCCCCAGCAGTGGGCGGTGACGTGGTCCTGCAGCGTGCGAGTGAAATCGGTGGCGGCATCGAGCGCCTTGTCGACGTAGCCGTCGCCGAGGACGGCGCGGCGCACCTCCATGCCCTGATCGTAGAGATCGTCACTCATCTGTTTTGCTCCATGGATGATCGGTTTTCGGGTCGCCGGCAGGGATGGCCCGCCGGTTTCTATGGGACTTTCAGCATAACAGTCGGCCTTGCCATGCCCACGCCCGGTCATGATTACCTTGCACTATGGGGAATTCGTGCAATGTTCTTAGGGATCTTTGATTGCATCGGCAATTTAAGGAACCTCTGATTAATTGGCTTGCGTGGGTCGGACTTCAGTCCGACATATCGGGCAAAGCCCGATCCACGATGAGACGCGTCTAACTGGCAAGGGCATAACCGGCGCGGTGACGGCGAGGAAACAGGGATGGCACTCGGAGACTGGTTCAGGAAATGGCGCGAGCAGCGGCTGTACGAGCGTCAGGCACAGGCACGCCTGGGGCAACAGATCGACACCGTAATCGATGCCGTTGACCCGCGGTTGCGCATGCTGATCGGCTACCGGCAGCGACTCGACCCGGCACTGCGTCACGCGCTCCAGGTCGCCGACACGCTCTACGCGGCCCTGCCACCGCCACTCGAGGTGGCGCACACGCGCTGGTCTCAGGAGCCGCTGCTGAGGGCCAGCTTCACCACCCCCGAGGCCATTCAGGAGCTGTTCGACAATCACCGCGTGCTGCGCCGCTTTCTGTCCAGCGCCAAGGCACGTGGTGCGACGACCATATATGCCGGTCTCGGCATGAGCCTGCAGCTGTCCAAACGCTTCGGCCATATGCTGCAGGGCGACGTGGTCCAGCGCGAAGTGGCCCAACAGGTGCTTTCGCTCGGCGACCATCGGCTCAGCGCCTTCGCCACCAGTCTGGAAGCACTCGAAGCGCAGGTCCGCGAACGCCTGCTGCAGGAGCTGGCCATGCGCTCGACCCAGGCGGTGTTCGGCGCCCGGATGCGCAAGGAATCGCTGACCGAGGAGCGTACCAAACTGCGTATGCGGTTGCGGCTCTACGAGCAGGAGGCGCTGGGGCTGGCCACCTTCTGGCACGGCGAGGAGCTTATCGAACGCCACACCGACGAACTGCGCAAAAAGCTTGCGGCCGCGGAGCACGAGCTCGGCGAGTTGCAGGAGAGCGCAGCAGATATAGACGACTTCCTCGACATGACCGTCGAGACCTTCAGCTCAGCCGGTAAGGACACCCGGCTCGAAAAGCGCATCTTCCATCTCGACAACATGAACATTCATCACGATGGACCGGGGCCAGGCATCGCTGAAGTGCCGATGGCGCTGCTCCACATTGCCAAACGACCGCCGCGCGTGATCCGATTGATTCGTTTCTCACCCGACCTGGTCAAGTTCGACAGCCGCGACGGCCTGCGCCAGGCCGCCCGGGCACTCGGGGTACACTGAGCCCGGTTCCGTCACGAAGGCATCCAATGTTCACCGGCATCATCCAGGGCACCGCCGAGGTGACCGCGATCAACGCGCGCGAGCGCTTCCGCACCCACGTCGTCCGCCTGCCCGGCGCGCTGCTCGACGGCCTCGCGCCCGGGGCGTCGGTGGCCCACAACGGCTGCTGCCTGACGGTAACCCGGATCGATGGCCCCGAGATCGCTTTCGACCTGATGGAGGAGACGCTGCGCGTGACCAACCTCGGCGAACTCGCGGTCGGCGACCGGGTCAACGTCGAGCGCGCGGCCCGCTTCGGCGACGAGATCGGCGGTCATGCCATGTCCGGCCACATCCTCTGCACCGCCGAAGTGACCGATGTCGTCGCCAGCGACGACAACCGGGAGATCCGCTTCCGGCTACCCGACGCCCACGCCCGCTACCTGTTCACCAAGGGCTACATCGGTATCGACGGCATCAGCCTGACGCTCGGCGCCGTCGACGGCCCGGAATTCAGCGTCCACCTGATTCCCGAAACGCTGGCCCGGACCAACCTCATCACCCGTCGCCCCGGCGACCGGGGCAATATCGAGATCGACCCCCAGCCCCAGGCGATCGTCGAGACCGTCGAGCGGGTGCTGGCCGAGCGCGCGAACGTCCCGGATCAGTAAACGCCCGGATAGACGACCCCGATCCAGGTATCACCGGCCAGGAAGCCGTCGCCCCACTCCGCCTCGAGGTCGGCCAGCGGTTTGGCCGCAACCGCCTCGGCGGCCGTCATGCCCTCATCCTTGAGCGCGCGCAGCCGCTGCAACGCGGTGGCCAACATGTCACGGTAGGCAATCAGGTCGGCCCGCGAGCCGAGCGGCCCGTGGCCGGGGATGATCCTGGTGTCGTCATTGGCAAGCGCCAGGATCCGGTCGACGCCGTCGATCATGCCGCGCAGGCTGCCACCGTGCTGGACGTCTATAAACGGATAGAAGCCGTTGAAGAACAGGTCGCCGGTGTGGATGACGTTGGCGTTGACGAACTGCACCACGCTGTCACCGTCAGTGTGGGCATGCGCGACATGGAAGGTGCGGACCGTTTCACCGTTGATGTGCAACGTCATCTCATCATTGAAGGTGACCACCGGCAGCGCGGCCCCCGACTGCGGCGGCGCCTTCATCTTGAACGCCGCAATAAACGAGCCGGCGACCAGCCGCTCGCGCACGTTGTCGTGGGAGAGGATCAGCGTCCCGCCCTTGCCAAGGTTCTCGTTACCACCGGTGTGATCACCATGGTAGTGGGTGTTGAGCAGGAAGTCGGGCGCCTTACCGCCAGCCGCTTTTACCGCCGCAAGGATCTTTTCGGTCAGTGGCGCGAACTGATCGTCGACTAGGAACGTGGCTTCGGGACCGATAAACAACCCGATGTTGCCGCCCTGGCCCTGGAGCATGTGGATGTTGCCGGCCACCCGCTGGGTGGTGATCCGGACCTCGTCCTGTGCGACGGCAAGTGCCGGCAGCAGAATCATGAGAAGAATCGCCAATGACGCCCTGATTGTTGGATTGTTCATCGCCATACCCCGTGTTGGTTTAACCCGAGTCGGGTCGCTGTAGGATCACCGTATCCGAGACAGGGTGACCCGCCAAACATAGCAAATGACGCGCCGAACGCCCTGCTGGATCCAGACCATGAGTTACCAATGCTCAGAATGCGGACTCTGGCCCCGTTAGCATTTAGACAGTGATGGCTTTCGATCCGCCGACCCTCTCGGACGATCCGGACCGAAGAAACCCGGGTGCTCAGGTCGCCAGCGGGTCCATCTTGCCGGGATCGATGTCCAGCTGCTGCAGCACGCCCGCCAGGCGGTCACGCGGCAACTCGCCCTGCTCGACCAGCGCACGCAGTGCGGCGAGAACCACGTAACGCGCGTCGATCTCGAAAAAGTCGCGCAGCGCGACGCGGGTGTCGGAACGGCCGAAGCCGTCGGTACCGAGCACCGTGTAGCGGCCGGGCACCCAGGGCCGTACCAGGTCGGGGTAGGCACGCACGAAGTCGGAGACGGCGACCACCGGCCCGGGATGTGCGGCGAGTTGCTCGGTGACGTAGGGCCGGCGTGGAGATTCCTCGGGGTGGAGTAGGTTCCAGCGGTCGCAGGCGATGCCGTCCTTGCGCAGCTCGCCGTAGCTGGTCACGCTCCAGACGTCGGCGCTGACACCGAACTCCCGCTCGAGCCGGTCGGCGGCGGCGAGTACCTCGCGCGCCAGGCTGCCGCTGCCGAACAGTTGCACGCGCGGTGCCGGGGTGTCGAGGGTGCCGGGCCGAAGCAGGTAGAGGCCACGGCGGATTCCCTCTTCGGCACCGGCCGGCAACGCCGGCTGCGGGTAGTTTTCGTTGTACAGCGTGATGTAGTAGAAGCCGTTGTCGCCCTCGGCCATCATCCGTCGAATACCGTCCTCGACGATCACCGCCACCTCGTAGCCGAACGCCGGGTCGTAGGCTCGGCAGGTGGGCACCGTCGCCGCGTAGACGTGGCTCTGGCCGTCCTCGTGCTGCAGCCCCTCGCCGGAGAGCGTGGTGCGCCCGGCGGTAGCGCCGAGCAGGAAACCGCGCGCCTGGCTGTCGGCGGCGTTCCAGATCAGGTCGGCCACGCGCTGGAAGCCGAACATCGAGTAGAAGATGTAGCACGGCAGCATCGGTTCGCCGCTGTGCGAGTAGGCGGTCCCCGCTGCGATCCATGAACCGAGCGAGCCGGCCTCGGAGATGCCCTCCTCGAGGATCTGGCCGTTGACGTCCTCGCGGTAGAAGGCGAGCTGGTCGCTGTCCTGCGGCGTGTAGCGCTGGCCCCAGGGCGAGTAGATGCCGAACTGGCGGAACATGTCCTGCATGCCGAAAGTACGCGCCTCGTCGGCGACGATCGGCACCAGGCGCGGACCGAGCTCGCCCTCGCGCAGCAGCCGGGTCAGCAGGCGCACGAAGGCCATCGTGGTCGACTGCTCGCGCTCGCCGGAACCGGTGTGGAACGCACTGTAGAGCTCCGGCCTGGCCACCGTAACCGGCCGAGCCGTGCACCGGCGCTGCGGCACGAAGCCGCCGAGTGCCACGCGCCGTGCCTGCAGGTAGCACACCTCCGCGCTCTTCGGCCCCGGGTGGTAATAGCGCAGTTCGGCCAGGTCCTGGTCGCTCAGTGGCAGGTCGAAGCGTTCGCGGAAGCGGGCGAGGTCCTGCTGCGCCAGCTTCTTGGTCTGGTGCGAGGTGTTTGTCCCCTGCCCCGAGGCGCCCATGCCGTAGCCCTTGGTGGTCTGCGCCAGGATCACCGTCGGCTGGCCGCGATGGGCCACCGCGGCGGCGTAGGCCGCGTAGATCTTGATCGGGTCGTGACCACCACGACGCAGCGCGTCGATGTCGGCATCCGACATGTTGGCCACCAGCGCCGCCAGCTCGGGGGAGCGCGAAAAGAAGTGCTCCCGGTTGTAGTGACCGTCAGTGGCGGAGAGCTTCTGGAACTCGCCATCGACCGCCTCGGCCATGCGCTTGAGGATCAGGCCGTCGCGGTCGCGGGCAAAGAGCACGTCCCAGTTCGACCCCCACAGGCACTTCAGCACGTTCCAGCCGGCGCCAGCGAACAGCGTCTCGAGCTCCTGGACGATGTTGCCGTTACCGCGCACCGGGCCATCGAGCCGCTGCAGGTTGCAGTTGACCACCAGCACCAGGTTGTCGAGTTGCTCGCGGGCGGCGAGCGAGATGCCGGCCAGTGACTCCGGCTCATCCATCTCACCGTCGCCGACAAAGGCCCAGACGCGGCGGTCGCTGGCGGCGGTCAACCCGCGGTGCTGCAAGTAGCGCTGGAAACGCGCCTGGTAGATCGCGGTGAGCAGGCCGAGGCCCATCGACCCGGTCGGGAACTGCCAGAACTCCGGCATCAGCGTCGGGTGCGGGTAGGAGGAGAGACCCTGCTCGGGACCGCCGCCGACCTCGCGGCGGAAGTGGTCCAGGCGTCGCGCGTCGAACCGCCCCTCGAGGAAGGCACGCGCGTAGATGCCGGGCGCCGCGTGTGGCTGGAAGTAGACCAGGTCGCCGGGATGTTCGGCCGACGTCGCGCGGAAGAAGTGGTTGAAGCCGACCTCGAACAGGTCGGCGATCGAAGCATACGTGGCGATGTGGCCGCCCAGCTCAGGGTGCGCCCGGTTGGCGCGCGACACCATGGCCAGCGCGTTCCAGCGGTGAATCGCGGTGATCCGCGCCTCGAGGTCGAGGTCGCCCGGGTAGGGTGGCTGCGCGTCGACCGGGATGGTGTTGCGGTACGGGGTGGTGTGGCGCGTGTGGAAGCGCCCACCGGCACGTCGACCCGCCTCGATCAGGCAATCGACGAGGTACTCGGCGCGCGCCATGCCGTCGCGCTCGATCACCTCGTCGAGGCTCTCGAGCCAGTCACCGGTCTCGTCGGGGTCGCCGTCGTGCCGCATCACGCTCGGAAGGGGGGTCGCGCTGTTCATGTCCGGCTCCAGCGGGGACGGGAGGGTGCAGGAGGTCCTGCACACACTCAACTATAGCCAGGAAGCGTCCTCCAGAAGTTGCTTATTGCAACGTTCTGAGGCTATTTTACGCAACATTCTTAATTTAATGGCGCACCGGAGGCAACTTTATGAAATTCATGCCCCTGGACGACATCGACCTGCGCATCCTCGGGCGCTTGCAGTCCGACGCACGGGTAACCAACGTCGCGTTGGCCGAGGAAGCCCACCTGTCGCCGGCACCGTGCCTGCGCCGCGTGCGCGAACTGGAAAACGGTGGCGTGATCCGCGGCTACGTCACCCTGCTCGACCCCGACGCCGTCGGCCTCGAGGTCAGCGTCTTCATCTCGGTCAGCCTGGAACGGCAGGACGACAGCGCGTTGCGCGCCTTCGCGGCACCCATCCACGACTACCCGGAGGTGATGGAGTGCTACCTGATGACCGGGGATTCCGACTACCTGCTACGCGTGGTCGCACCCGACCTGAAATCGCTGCAGGCGTTCATCACCGACCGCCTGGCCCGCGTGCCGCATGTCGCCAACATCCGCTCGAGCCTGGCCCTGAAGCAGGTCAAGTACCAGACCGCGCTGCCGTTGCACCGGGGCGACACCTAGAAATGGAAAAGGGACAGATTCAGATAAATCTGTCCCCTTTTACTGTAGTGACGGCCCGGTGTCCTTGCCGGGCCGTGCCCAATTAGGTCAATACGCCGGAGTCTCGGCGTCGTAGCGCAGCCCGCTGGCGGCCGCCTGTTCCTTGATGGTGCGGTAGATCTTGTCGTCGAGCGACGCCTCGGCACCGCCCGCCTCCTCGATCTTGTCACGCATGTAGGCCGCACGCTGGTCGGCCAACTCGCCGATTCGCTGCTGCAACTCGCCGCGCTGCTCGGCCTTTTTCGCGATCTCGGCCTTGATCTCGGCCGGGGCCATGGCCTGCATCGGTGCCGGCAGCAAGTCGGGCTCGAGGCTGTCGATGTCGACCCGGCCGCTGGTCACCTCATCGACCAGTTCGCCTTCACCGAGCAGGTTGTCCTTGCCGCTCCGGGTGGCGTTGAATGCCGCCCGCCGGGCGCGCGACTCGTCGGAGGACAAGGTGTGCAGCTTGGCCGCGGCATCGACCTTCTTCTGCCGTTCAACCTTCTCCCTGGCGGTTCCAAAATAGAGCCGGGTGGCATCGAGTTCCTCGGAGAGCCTGGCCATCTCGCGGTCGTAGGGTGTGGTCATGGCCACCGCGCTGCCGGACTGGTCGACACGAGCATAATCGCCATCGCCGAGTTGGGCGATGTGCTGCCACTGACGGGTGGTGCTGCCGTTCTTACCGGCCTGGATGGTGTTGATGACGATGCCTCTTTCGAGCGCGGCCTTGACCGTCTCCGGGTACTTGACGTCGTCCTGGTAGTCCATGTGCGGCGGCGCATCGCCGACCAGGAACACGACCCGGTAAGCCTGGCCATCCTGACTCCAGGAGATGCCATGCACGGCATCATGCAGTGCCTGGTTGACGCTCTCCGGCCCGTCTCCGCCACCATCGGCACGGAAGTCCATCAACTCTGCGTAAACCGAATCGAGATCGGACGACAGGTCGACGGTCTTCGTTACGTAGGCGTCGCCGCGATCACGGTAGGCGACCAGGCCGATACGGATCTCCGGCGCCGGCTCAGCGGCAGCCATGGTCGAGGCGATCGACCAGATCTTCTCCTTGGCCGCCTGGATCAGGCCACTCATGCTGCCGGTGGTGTCGAGAACGAAGACCGCCTCGATCTTGGGCCGTTCGTTGACCAGTGGCGGAGCGACCGGCGGCTTGACGATATGGATCGGCGGCTGGTGGCCGGTCAGCAGCGTGCCTTGAGCCGGAAAAAATGCCACGCCGCAGGCGGTGGCGACAAACAGGGTCAGTGCGGTGAGCTTGGTTTTCATCGAAGTCTCCTTGGCTCGTTCTTAATGACGAGCGGTGTGTGGCCCACTCACTGGTGGGCGGTGATTTCACGCAGCGCGGCCTCGGCCGAACGGTGCGCCTGCCGGAAGCGGTCGGATGAACCGTCGTCGTCGGGCGCCGCCCGGCGCGGGAAGCGTGCCGGGATGGCAACGAACAGCGCCGTAACCAGGAAAAAGCACCACAGCGCAGCGCCAACGCTGCCGGTGCGGGTCAGCGCCCAACCGGCTGCGGCCAGTCCGAGCACCGTCAGCCCGAGATCAGCGAGCGCGGCGAAGACACCGCTGTGAAACAGCAGCGAGCGCAGCAACCAGATAAAGCCGGCGTGGGCGAGCAGGTAGAGCAGCAGTGACGGGGCGAACCACCACGCCACCACGGTCATCAACACCCAGGCGGCGATCGCCGTGACCCGCCCGGCCCGGCCTGGCCCACGAGCCAGCAGGTAAAGCAGATAGGTGAGGCTCGCCACGGCGACAACGCCCTTGAGCACCAGGGAACCGGCCAATAGCGGAACCAGCAGCACGAAGGTAATTCCACCGGCCACGGCGATCGTGAGCGCGAAACCGGCCCCTTCGAGGAACGACGGCCGTTTCATGACTGCGCCCTCCGTTGCTGCTCCTGGAGGAACGCGACCTCGACCTCGTCGTCACGGACGCGCAGGCCGTGGCCGAAGTCACGTTCCAGCCACGTCTCGTCATCGTCATCGGCCGGGGGCTCGTCGGTAGCGAGTAACTCGGCCTTCTGGCGCATCGCCTCGAGCCGGGCCCGGTTCTCGTCGAGCCGGACATCGAGCCCGGCGAGTGCGGTCTCAACCGACTCGAGACGCCGGTCCAGCGCACCATGCAAACGCTGCGCCTCAAGCCGACGCCGTACCAACCCCTTGGCCAGCGTCTCGTTGCCGGCATCAAAGCAGATGTCGAGTTCGCGGCCCGTGGTCTCGATCGAGCGCACCAGCTCGGCTTGGCGAGAAACCAGCTGGGTGTGCTGACGGTCGAGCCGGCGCCGCTGCCGCTCATCGTCCTCCAGTGCTGCCTCCATCTCTCGCACCGCCTGCCGGAGCAGCGACGCGGGCTCTTCGAGACGATCGAGCACCGCGTGGGCATCGGCGCGGAACAGCCTCGTCATGCGTGTCATCAGTGCCATCTTTGATCTCCTTGACCGGTCGGTCTCGTGGATTGCGTGACCAGTCTAGGAATCTGGCGTCAGCGATTGCAGACACGCTTCGGTAAAAGATGGCGGACGATTCTTTACCGGTTGTTTACGTTCCAACCATGCTCGACTGCTACGATGGATCACACTATGAACAGAAAGCTCAGACTGCTCGTTATCGAAGACGAAATCGCGATCAGCAGCGGCCTGCGCGACGTCTTTGTCTACCACGGCTATGACGTGGCCTGTGTCGCCGACGGCCGTGCAGGACTTGAGCAGGCGCTGACCGGCACCTACGACCTGGTGCTGCTCGACGTCATGCTTCCAGGCCTGGACGGCTTCGCCATCTGCGAGCAGATCCGTGCCGTCGACCGCGACCAGCCGATCATCATGCTGACGGCGAAGTCGGCCGACGAGGAGACTATCCACGGCCTGTCACTCGGTGCCGACGACTACGTCGCCAAGCCGTTTTCGGTCGCCCAGCTGGTGTTACGGGTGCAGGCGGTGCTGCGTCGCTCCCGGGTCGGGGTCGAACAGGCGCAGACTTTGCGCCTCGGTGATGCAGTCGAGATTGACACCGCCAACCTGAGCGGCCGGCGTGGCGATGAAACACTCGCCTTTACCCGCCGCGAAATGACGATCCTCGAATACCTTGCCGCGCACAACGAACGGCCGGTGCCGCGCGATGAACTGCTGAACAAGGTCTGGGGCTACGCCCGCGATGCCGACCTCGAGACACGCACCGTCGACATCCACATCGCCAAGCTGCGGCGCAAGATCGAACGCGAGCCGGCTACCCCGGAGCACCTGGTGACGGTACGTGGTGCCGGCTACCGGCTGCTGCTCGACTGAACCCGCCATGTTCACGGTGGCGGCAGAAACCCGGGTGACATGATGATCGCAGATGCCAATCCTCCATATCATCGCCTCATCCTGGCAGAGAGAGGTTCCCGCCTATCGCGGCCCTGGCTTGTTCTGGCGCGCCCGGGCTTGCTCTTCACTCCAGTGGTAGCTGCCGCTACCACTGTCGCTCCAGAGCGGCGCCCAGCCACACCAGCCCGGCGCCAGCCTCCGCGATCCACCGTGAACAGGGCGGGTTGAATGGCCCGCCCGCGCCTGACCGGATTGACACCGCGACGGCTGCGCCTCTGGCTCGGCCTGCTGTTCGTCGCACTGGCCGTGCCGACCGCGGTGCTGGTCCAGCACGCCTACGGCCAGCTCAAGTGGGAGGCGTTCCACAGTTACCGGGTGTTGGCCGAAGAGTTCACCGCGCGTGTCGACGACCGGCTCTCCGCACTGATCGCCAGCGAGGAAGCGCGCGCGGTCACCGACTACGGCTTCCTGGTCGTCGCCGGTGATCCGAGTGCGCGTTACGTCGAGCGCTCGCCGCTGTCAGCGTTCCCGACCGACAGTGTGCTGCCGGGGGTGGTCGGCCACTTCCAGGTCGATGCTGACGGCCGCTTCAGCTCGCCACTGCTGCCCGACACAGGACAGAACCCGACGCGTTACGGTGTCAGCGCGGCTGAACTGACCTCACGCCAGGCCCGGGTCGCGCAAATCCGCGAACTGCTCGAACGCCACCGGCTGGA
>QNFN01000027.1 GCA_003645555.1 Gammaproteobacteria bacterium
ACCGATCTTGTCGCCCAGAGACGGTATTTCTTCAATCATCAATAGCACGGCTATTGATTCAATCAGAAATCCGCCTCTGAACAACCATCTCGGCACAATCATCGGATTCCCTGGTGAAGTATCCGGGCTAGTTTGTTGCCATAGAGGTTTTTGCGCCGCGTTCGTACCAGCTCTTGCTGCCGTTGACGATTTTCACCACCGACAGCATCACCGGCACCTCGACCAGTACACCGACAACGGTTGCCAGGGCGGCACCCGAATTGAAGCCGAACAGGCTGATCGCCGCGGCGACCGCCAACTCGAAGAAGTTGCTCGCACCGATCAGGGCCGATGGGCCGGCCACGCAGTGGGCGACACCAAACTTGCGGTTGAGCAGATAGGCGAGCCCGGAGTTGAAGTAGACCTGGATCAGGATCGGCACCGAGAGCAGGGCGATGATCATTGGTTGAGCGATGATCTGTTCGCCCTGGAAGCCGAACAGCAGCACCAGCGTGATCAGCAGGGCGCCGAGAGAGACCGGGTGCAGCCGGTCGAGGACCCTCTGCAGTGCCTGTTCACCGCCACGTTTCAACAGTTGGCCACGCCATAACTGCGCGGCGACGACCGGGATGAGGATGTAGAGCACCACCGAAAGGAGCAGCGTATCCCACGGCACGATGATCGCCGACAGGCCGAGCAGCAGGCCAACGATCGGCGCGAAGGCGAAAATCATGATGATGTCGTTGAGTGCCACCTGGGTCAGGGTGAAGTTGGGGTCGCCGTCGGTGAGACTGCTCCAGACAAAGACCATGGCCGTGCACGGTGCCGCGGCGAGCAGGATCAGGCCGGCAATGTAGGCGTCGAGTTGGTCTGCCGGCAGCCAGTCAGCGAACAGCCCGCGGATGAACAGCCAGCCGAGCAGTGCCATAGAGAACGGCTTGACTGCCCAGTTGATGAACAGCGTCACGCCGATGCCGCGCCAATGCTCACGCACGTGATGCAGGGCACCGAAGTCGACCTTGAGCAACATGGGAACGATCATCAGCCAGATCAACACGGCGACCGGCATGTTGACCTGGGCAATCTCCATGCGGCCGATGGTCTGGAACAGCCCCGGTAAGAAGTGGCCAAGGGTCACGCCGGCGACAATGCAGAGTGCCACCCAGAGGGTCAGGTAGCGCTCGAACAGGCCCATGGCTGCTTTGCGTTCGGGTTGGGAGGGGATCGCACACTGCAGGCTCATCGTGATCCTTCGTGGTCAGCAGGCGTGGTCCGGGCGCCTGCTCATTGATGCAAGAACGTGGCGGTCGGTTGCGTGGGTACGTTCAGTATCCGCGGCCGCCGTGATCACAGCCGTCGCCCACTCCGGCAGGTCACTGGCCAGTCGGTAGTGGATCCACAGCCCGTCTCGGCGCGAAGTCACCAGACCCGTCTTGCGCAACTGTGCGAGGTGGCGGGAGACCATCGGTTGATGGGTCTTGAGCACATGGGTCAGTTCGCAGACGCAGAGTTCGCCTTGTGACTGCAGCAGCAGCACGGCGCGCAGGCGTAGCGGGTGGGCGAGGGTGCTGAAGAGTTGCCTGGGGGTCAACGACATGGCGGGCAATATATAGCAACATCCATATATAGCAAGTGACGAGTGTTCAATAGGGTCAATTGTCCGGCCAGGCGACCTCTCTGATACCCTCAGGGCCATAGGGGGTGTGTCGTTGCGCTATCAAACGATCGTGTTGTTGCTGTCGCTGATTCCGGGGCTCGGACAGGCCTGTGGCTGGTGGGGTGATGGTGAGTCGAGCAGTGCGGTCAGCACGATGAGCGTGACGGCGAGCGGTCAGGTCGTTGCCACTGAAATCGATCCGATGACCGATCCGGAGTTGATGATTCACCTCGGCGACAGTTTCCGCACCGGTAGCGGTCCGGCCCGCGACCACAACCTGGCCCGGCACTGGTACCGGCTTGCGGCCGAGCGCGGTCACCCCGGAGGTCAGTACAACCTCGCACAGATGTACGAACTGGGACTCGGCGTGCGTCGCGACACTATCGAGGCGGCATTCTGGTACCGGCGTGCAGCGGAGCAAGGTGAAGTCCACTCCCAGCATCACCTCGCCGCGATGTACCGCGACGGGCGTGGTGTGTCACGTGACCCACAGCTCAGCCTGGCGTGGTTCGAGGCCGCGGCCCGCCAAGGGCACGGTGAGGTTTTCCCCGAACTCGCCATGGCCTACCAGCAGGGGCAGGGAGTGAACACAGATCTGCGGCGCGCCTATCTCTGGTGGTGGCTGGCTGCCGAGAGCGGTGACCCGGAGGCCATTCGGCAGGTTGCCGGGTTGCGTCAGCAGATGACGGTGCTGGTGACCGGGCAGGTCGAGGCTGAAGGTCGGGCACTGCGTGCCGGTTGGCGTCGTGTTGATGAGGTTCCTGGATCATGAGTGAAACGCAACGGCTGGCGACGCATCCGGTCGATGCGACGCGTTGGTCGGATATCGAAATGTTATTCGGCACTCGCGGTGCCCGTGAGGGGTGCTGGTGCATGCGCTGGCGGTTACGGCGCAGTGATTTCGAGCGCGGCAAGGGGGAGCCACACCGGGTTCGATTACAGCGTGGCGTCGCGGCGGGTGAGGTACACGCCATCATCGGCTATCTCGATGGGGAGCCGGTCGGATGGTGTTCGTTCGGGCCGCGTGAACAACTGCCTGGTCTGCTGGAGTCGGAGGCATTGGCACCGGTCGACGCCCGACCGGTCTGGTCCATCACCTGTTTTTTTATCGCCCGTGGGGTACGTCGCCAGGGGTTTACCGTTGAACTGTTGCGTGCCGCGATCGAGGAGGCGGGGCGTTGCGGTGCCGTGGTGGTCGAGGGCTACCCGCTCGACCCGCCGCTGGAGAAGGTCCCGGTAGCGGCTGCCTGGACGGGCATGCTCTCGACGTTTATTGCCGCCGGGTTCGAGGAAGTGTGCCGGCGGGCCCCGGCACGGCCGATCATGCGTATCGAGGTTGCCCGGCAGGAACCGGTCTAGCAGGCTGTTGAAATTCTACTCAGCTGGCACGATCCGGCGTCAAAATCGCCTCATAATGCTCATTTACTCCAGTAAATTGCGCTTTATCGGCCCATTTTTCCTTGTCTCGCACTCAATCTGAGCGAATTTCAATAGCCTGCTAGTGTTCTAGTTCGACTGCGTGATCGCCAGTTTTTTCATTTTCTCCCACAGGTTCTTGCGGCTGATGCCGAGTGCCTCGGCGGTGACGACGATGTGCCAGTCGTGCTGTTCGAGGCTGTTGATAATGAAGTCACGCTCGGCGGCCGACAGGAAGTCACGTAGTGATTGATCCTCGACCGTCAACTCGGTGCCCGGTGCCGTCCAGGTTTCGTCCGGCGCCAGCAGCAGGCTGGCGGCCGAGAGCCGCGCTTGCCCGCTCATGATGCTGGCGCGCTCGATGCAGTGCTTCAGTTCGCGGATGTTGCCCCGCCACAACTGTTCAGCCAGTGCCTGTTCGGCACTGTGGTCGAGGCTCTTGTGAGCCTCGGGGTGATTGGCGTTGTACGCGTCGATAAACAGCTGGGTAAACCAGAGGATATCCTCGCGTCGTTCGCGCAGCGGCGGGATGTGCAGATGCAGGACGTTGATCCGATAGTAGAGATCCTCGCGGAAGTCACCGGCCTCGACCAGTGCCTTGAGGTCACGGTTGGTGGCGCAGACCAGGCGGATAGCGACCGGGATCTCCCGTTCACCACCGACGCGAACGACCCGTTTCTCCTGCAGTACTCGCAGCAGTTTGGCTTGCATGGTGGTCGGCATATCACCGATCTCGTCGAGCAGCAGCGTGCCAGTGTCAGCCTGTTCGAAAACCCCGCGCTTGGTTCGCAGCGCTCCGGTGAAGGCGCCTTTTTCATAGCCGAACAACTCGGCCTCGAGCAGGCTCTCCGACAGTGCGGCGCAGTTGACGGCGACGAACGGACGCGTGCCATCACCGTGTTGATGCAGCAGTTGGGCGACGTGCTCTTTACCGACCCCCGATTCACCGGTGATAAGAACGGTCACATTTTCACCAGCGATGTGGGGCAGGGTTTCCTCGATTTGCCGCATCACTCGCGAGATACCCAGGTGCGGCACCTCGTCCGAGGCCAGCACGACGGGCGGGTGATCGGCCAGGGCCCGGATCTTGGCCAGCAGTTCGTCGAGATCGAAGGGTTTGGTGATGTAGTCGGCGGCACCGAGCTTGAGTAGCGTCACGGCCTTTTCGATGGAGCCGTGACCGGTGATGAACAGCAACGGTGGCAGGATGCGCTGTTCGCTTTTCAACGTGTAGAAGAGCTCCTCACCGCTCATGTCGGGCAGGCGGATGTCACTGATGATCAGCGCGTAACGATTCTGGCGCAGGGCCTCGAGTGCACTGCCGGCCAGTTGGTGCCAGTCGACGGCAAAACCCTCGAGCAGGAAGCGATCGCGTAGCGACTCGCCCATAATCGGGTCATCCTCGACCAGGCAGATGATCGGTGGGGTGTTGCTCATGCCGCCTCCTGCAGTGGCAGTGGCAGGTGGACGCTGAACAGTGTGTCGGCACGGCCGCTGCTGACCTCGATGGTGCCGTTGAGACCGGTGACGATCTGGTAGGTGACCCAGAGGCCGAGACCACGGCCGCTGTCATGCCCGGTCACGAACGGCTCGAACAGGTGGGCGATGGTCTCGTCACTCATCTGTTCGCCACTGTTACGCACCTCGATACACAGCGTGTCGTTAACACATCGAACCGAACACGCGATCTGCCCCTTCTCTCCGGTCGCCTGGATGGCGTTGAGCAACAGGTTCAGCAGGACCTGGCGTACCAGTGTCGACGCCAGCTCGATCTCTCCGGTCAACTCGTTGTGCCAATCGATCTGGACCGACAGGCCGGCGGCCACGGGTGTGACCAGCGTGCGCGTGTCGTCGACATCCTGGTGGGTCAGCGGGTGGCTTTCCGTCTTGGCTTCGACCAGCAGGGCGCTGACGGTGTCGCGGATCTGCATCAGGCCGCGCTCGAGGAGGTTCACGGTCTTCGCGGTAAGCGGGTCCAGCTTGCCGTGGCGGCGCAGTGTGTTGGTCGCGTTGAGCATGCCGCCGAGCGGGTTGTTGATCTCGTGAGCGATGCCCGCGGTGAATCGGCCGATCGCCGCGAGGCGTTCGGCGGCGACCATCTGCCGCTCGAGATCGGCCTTGTCGCGCAGTTCAGCAAGCATCAGCCGGAACTGGCGGTTGAGTTGGGCCAGTTCATCGTTACCACGTATTTCGAGAAGATCGCATTCAAGTGATTCGGCGGTCTCGGAACCAACCCGTGACATGCAACTGGCCAAATCGACCAGTGGCTCGGCGAAATGTCGCCCCCAGTAGGCCGCGACCGGGACCAACAGCACGAAGATCAACAGTGTGGTCAGGGCGGCGCGACCAGCAAAGGTGGTGAAACGCTGGGTGAAGATCTCCTCCGAGTAACCCATGATCAGCGTGCCGAGCAGAACGCCATCTGACTCGATCGGGGTGATGACGTAGAGGTTGCGGAATGGCGGACCTGTGATGAGCTGCGGTTCCAGCGAGAGTGCGTCATCGAGCTTGCGGGACAGCGCCGCCAGTTCGTCGTCGGCCGAGTCGAGTTCGCTCAGTATCGGGTACTGGTCGGGCTTGGTGGAGACGTAAATTTGACGGTTGCGGTCGAGGACGAGGACGATCTTCGCTTGCAAGGCCCCCTGCGTGCCGCTGAGACTGGACGGCGTGTTGATGACTTCATAGGCCCTCCAGACGTCGTCATGAAGCAGCGCCGAGGTCAGCGAGCGGCTGAGTATGCGGCCCATGTTGGCCGAGCTTAACTTCAGATCCTCCTCGAATACCTCGTGTGCACGCAGCAGGATCGACCCGCTGACCGCGACAGCGACCAGGAGGATGAGCAGGGCGATCCGCAGCGGGATCTTGTGACGCAGACTCAGGTTGTCGAGCATTTCAGCCCATCGACAGGGCGTCGATCAGGTCGCCGATGCCGTTGAACAGGGCGATGTCCTGTTCCGAGAAGCCGTCGAGGTTCAGTTCACGCAGCAATAGTACTCCTTCCGGGTCGTTGGCCATCCCGAACAGAGTTTGCTTCAGCGCCAGGGTATCTCCGCGCTGCGCGGTTCGTGAGGCGACGATTGGCGGAAAACCGAATTTCCTCGATTTGCTGACGATTCGGGTGCGGCCGGCCAGTTCGGGATTACGTACGGCCAGCGTGTCCCAGACGTAGCCGTCAACGGCACCGCCGTCGGCCAGACCGGTGGCGACGGCGGTGACGACCTTTTCGTGCGCCCAGGTGAAAAAGCTCTTGCGGAAGAAGGTTTCCCGGTCTTCACCGAGGGCACTGATCTGGTACTGCGGGACCAGGAAACCGGAGTTCGAATCAGGGTCGGAGTAGGCGAAAACCCTTCCCTTGAGGTCGGCGATCGAGCCGGTCCGGCGATCGTCGGCATGAACGATCAGGTAGGACTGGTAGAGCGGTTCGCCGTGATAGAGCGGTACGGCGACCAGTTCCAGCGCGTGCTGATAGCGCAGGTACGGGTAGCCACAGATCCAGGCAAAGTCGAGCTCGTCACCGAGCAGCATGTCCATGATCTGGCGGTAGGTGGAGCGCTGCTTGAATACGATAGGGCGGTCGAGTCGCGACTCGAGATAACCGCGCCAGCGGTCGATAAAACCGGTCTGGTTGTCGAGGAAGACCGGTGTGATGCCGATGCGCATCTGGCCTGTTTTGGCCTGGACCGAACGCAGGCCCAGGGAGCCGGTGGCTCCCGCGGCGAGAAATGCTGCAAGCAAGGTTCGTCGCTTCATCTCCACCCCTCCTATACGTCCGCCAAGCCGCCGGATGCCGCCATTTCCATCCGTGGATGTTGCTGCTTTACAGTGTGACGCTCTTTGGCGTCTGATCTTGAGTATCCGCCCCAAGGCACTGATGTGCAAGGGGTATGTGAAACGTTAAAGGGTTGTCTTGGGGGCGGTGGACGGAGGCTTGTTACCAGCCGGTAACGCCGTCTGATAATCGCCCGGGTCGAATGTTACCGACCGGTAACACTAGTCCCGTTGCCGTCTTGCGACGATTCGTTTAAGTCCATGAAATTCATCGTGGCCGTGATTTGGCCCCCGTCTTGCTAACTCTTATTGAAAATTTACGTGCCCGACACATCGTGGGGACAGGAAAAACTTGTCGTACCGGAGGATTCAAATGCATAAGCGCTCCGTCATCTGCCTCGGAAAGGGGCTGTTCGGCGTGGCCCTGGTGGGTCTGCTGGCTACCCCGCTCCTGGCCGCCGAGGTCGGGTCCGTCGACTGGTCCCAGGTGCCGGTCAGCAAGCCACGGCTGTTCTACCCTGGCCAGTCGAGTTACGAGTGGTTACGTATCGAGGACCACAAGAAGGCGTCGAATGAGGTCAAGGGCGGCGAGGCGTGCCTGAAGTGCCATAAGGGCGAACAGAAATCGCTCGGCGGCATCCTGGTCGAGGAGGGGCGGCTTGAGCCCGACCCGATCGACGGCAAGAGCGGCTACAAGCGTATCGAGGTGCAGGCGGCGCACGACGCCGAGAACATCTACCTGCGGGTGTCGTGGGAGTCCGACGCCGAAGTTGAGGGCAACCTCGGCAACTTCATCCGTTCAGAAGGTGGCGAGTGGGCCTTCTGGGGCAATCACCGCCAGCACGAGACGGTACTCGACGAGGAGCAGCCGGCGATCTACCCTGACCGGCTCGGCATCATGATCGGCGACAACAGCGTGCCGCTCTACCCCGAGCATGGCTGCTGGATGACCTGCCACGATTCGCTGGTCGGCATGCCCGAGGAGGCCGACGAGGATGAGGTTGCCGAACACCCGGTTATCGGCAAGCTCTACGAGAAGTTCGGGGTCAAGAACGAACACGTGCGCAAGTTCCTGCCCGGCTCACGCGACGACGAGACTTCCTGGGACACGGTCAAGGCCGAGGGGGACCTCGCGGCACTGCGCAAGAAGGGGGCGTTTCTCGACCTGATCATCTGGGACGCCTCGCTGACCAACCCGGTCGACTACGCGGCTGATTTCAATGTCCTCGAGATCAAGAAGGTCGATGCCGGTGACAGCCCGCTGCTGCCCAACGGCAAGATGATCGGTGGTCCCGAGTACATGTTTGACACCGCCAAGGTGGGCTACGCGGCGTTGACCGAGGACGATCTTAACGATCCGGCCAAGGCCAAGCACCTGATCCTCGGTGTCAATACGGCGCCCTATGATGCTGGTGCCATCGAGGATGGTGGCCTGTTGCCGGCCCATGTCCTGGATCCGCAGAAGGCGAGCGGTTCAGCGGCCGATGTCCAGGCCAAGGGCACCTGGGAGGATGGCACCTACACCGTGGTGCTGAGCCGCAAGCTCGACACCGGGCATCCTGATGACGACATCGCGCTGAAGGTCGGGAGTATCTATACCTTCGGCTTCTCGATCCACGACGATGCGGCCGGCAAGCGCGCCCACCAGGTGTCATTCCCGGTGACGGTATCGATCGGTGCGGGTGCCGCCGACATTCAGGCGGTAACCCTGAAGTAGCCAGGCTCAGGCCCAGGTATATGTCTCAGGCGGGCGGTACAGGAAGATCAGCATGGAGGATGGGAAGGTGATGAAGCTCCTCTCCAGTAACAAGGCAGCGACCGCCGCCGGGATTGTTGCCATCGTTGTCATCGGCATGGCCCTGGTGTTCGAACCGGTGACGCGCAATGTCGTCGCCCAGGACGGCCTCTGTTCCTATTGCCACGTCGAGCAGGAGTACCTGGCCGATACCCGTCTCTCCTATTCGCAGCATCACCCACCGGCCCAGGAAGACGGTGCGCTGCCGGATGCGGAACAGGCGCGTTGCGTCGATTGCCACCTGCCCAGGGGACTGTTCAGCGCAGTCGATGCCTGGGCCCACTTTGCCAGCCTGACCGACCTGTTTGGCCATGTTCGCTACCGCACCGCCGAACGTGCCGGCAACTGGATTCCGCCACGCCAGGCGGCGGCCTACCGGGTTCGGGATCGGCTCTACGAGTACGACAGCCCGACCTGCCGCAGCTGCCACGTGATGGCCGAGATCGAACCGAAGCGTGAGCGTGGCGTCAATGCGCACCAGAAGGCGGTCGACGAACAGAAAACCTGTATCGAGTGCCACTACAACGAAAAACACCGGCCGGTCGACTTGCGCGATGACGCTTTCGGGCGTGTTGACGACAAGAAGCTCGCCAAGTTGGCCGACTAGACCGAGTGACTCACTGGCTGAGCCCGGGAGAGGTGGAGATGAGAGACGAGCAGCAGCTTGACCGAGTGCCACCGGCTGAACCGCCGGCGGTGCCGGACCCGGATCACGATCCGAGTGGACGGCGGCAGTTCCTGAAAAAACTCGGCGGCAGCGCCGCGCTGGCGGTAACCGGTGCCGCGGCGGTGACGTCGCTGCAGGCTGAGCCCGAGGCCAATGAGCAGGTCGAACCTGACGTCCAGTACGGCATGCTGATCGACCTGCGTCGCTGTATCGGCTGCCAGGCCTGCAGCATCGCCTGCAAGTCGGAAGCTTATTTGCCTCTCGGTGTCTTCTGTAACGGGACGGCGTCCACCGAGAAGGGCCATTACCCGCATGTCAGTCGCAGTTTCCTGCCGCGGCTCTGCAACCACTGCTCGACCCCGCACTGCACCCGGGTCTGCCCGACCGGGGCGACTTACAAGCGGCCGCAGGACGGCATCGTGGTCGTCGACCAGGGCATCTGCATCGGTTGCCTCTACTGTGCCCAGGCCTGCCCGTACACGGTGCGCTTCCTGAACCCGGTGACGCGCTTCGCCGACAAGTGTGATTTCTGCGCTCACCGCGTCTCACAGGGAGTGGTGCCGTCGTGCGTCAACACCTGCCAGGGTCGGGCGCGGATTTTCGGTGACCTCAACGACCCCGAAAGCGAGATCTCAAAGATGATCGCGACCAACCCGGTCACGGTGCTACGCCGCGCCATGGGTACCGAGCCAAACGTCTACTACATCGACGTCGATTTCGCCGACGAGAACCTCAAGCGGCCGGGTGAGTACGTGCGTGTCACGACCCACCAGGGCAGCCGGAAAAAACGGGGCTGACCATGGAACATCATTTCATGTGGACCTGGCCGATCTACGGCTACCTGTTTCTCGCCGGCACGGGCGCCGGGGCGACGGCCATCAGTGCCGTGGTGCTGATGCGCGGGGCCGGCGGTGCCTTCGGCCCACGCTACTTCGATGTCGCCCGCCTCGGTGCCATGATTGGCCCGCTACCGGTGATTATTGGCACCGGCTTCCTGATCTTTGAACTCGGGCGGCCGTTTCGCGCCTTCAACATTATGACCAGCAACTTCTGGTTCATGCCGCTCAACCCGTCCCCGATGAACTTCGGTGGCTGGATGCTGCTGCCGTTTGGCATCTTCGGCGTGCTTTACATGTTCTGCTTCATGCCCTGGTCGCGTTGGTTGCCAGGTGTGCGCGGGAACCTGCTCGACGCCTGGTCGACAAAGCTACGCGGTCCGCTCGCCATGATCATGGTACCGCTCAGCGTCGCAACGGCGATTTACACAGCGGTGCTGCTCGGTGCGGTGCCGGCACGACCGCTATGGAACTCGCCGGTGATGTGGGCGCTGTTCACGGTTTCGGCCTTTTCGACCGGTATCGCGGCGATCATGCTCGGCCAGCGTCTGACCTATCGCGCGAACGGTGATCGCGAGGCGGAGCGGCATTTCCACAATAGCGGTTACGCGCTGACCGTAGCCGACCTGGTCCTGATCGCCTTCGAGTTGATGATCATCGCGCTGTTTTTCATGGCCGCCTACTTCTCCTACGGCGACGTTCGCTATGCCATCCAGGTTTTTCTCTCTGGTGGGGAGATGGCGGGGCTGTTCTGGGTGGGATTGGTCGGTATTGGACTGCTGGTGCCGTTCTGCATCGAGGCGTTCTTTGTGCTGCGCAAGATGCGTACCGGATCATTCCGGGTCCCCTACGCGGTGGAGATTGTCACGCCGCTGGCGATCCTCGTAGGCGGTTTCATCCTGCGTTACGTCATTGTCATCGGCGGTCAGATTACCGGCCCGGTGGGACTCTGAGGAGAGGATAGATGGTCAGTCGACGTAAATTCCTCGAACTCGGTGCGGCCGCGGCGGCACTGGCCTCGATGGCCAAGGTAACCCCGGCCCTGGCGGCCAAGCCCGCAACCCGCAACGGCACCACGCTGCCGTTCGTCAGGCACGAAGAGTTCCTGATGGGAGGCAAGGATTTCTCCTACCTGCGCGGCGTCGAGAAGAAAGCGCTGCCGAGCGCCTGCTGGCAGTGCGTGTCGCGCTGTCCGATCATCGGTTACCAGGAGGGCGGGCGACTGACCAAGATCGAGGGTCAGCCGAACTCGATTCGTTCGCTGGGCAAGATCTGCTCGAAGTCACAGGCCGGAATAAACCAGCTCTACGACCCGGACCGGATACTCCACCCGATGCGCCGGGTCGGCCAACGCGGCGAAGGCAAGTGGAAACGGATCAGCTGGGACGAGGCGCTCGGTGAACTGGCCGGGCGGATGCAGAAGCTGCGCGATGACGGCACCCCCGAGAAGTTCATGTTCCACTACGGGCGCCTGCAGGGCGGCACCAGCAAACTGGTGCACAATTTCCTGGCCGCCTACGGCACCGGCACCATTGGCAACCACACCAGCCTCTGCGAAGGCGGCAAATGGACCGCCCAGGAACTGACCTGGGGCGGTCACTATGACAACTGGGATTTCGATAACACCAGCTAAGTTCTCAACTTTGGCACCATCTTTTTCGAGACCCCTCCGAACCATAACACGACCGCGCCGCGGTTTATACGTGACAA
>QNFN01000028.1 GCA_003645555.1 Gammaproteobacteria bacterium
CACGATCACACACCGCCTCGACTTCCGGCAGGATGTGGGTCGACAAAATCACCGCACGTTCCCGACCGAGATCGCGCACCAGGGTACGGATGGCACGGATCTGGTTCGGGTCGAGGCCGACCGTCGGCTCGTCGAGAATCACCACCGGTGGATCGTGCAGGATCGCCTGGGCAATACCGACTCGCTGCTGATAGCCCTTCGACAGCTGCACGATCAGGCGGCGCCCGTCGGCGATCAGCCCACAACGCGCCTTGGCACGCTCGCGTGCCCCGCGCAGGCCGGCACCGCGCAGCCCGTGCAGGCGAGCACAGAAATCGAGGTACTCGTCGACGGTCAACGATCGATACAGCGGGGGTTGTTCGGGAAGGTACCCGAGCGCCGCCTTGGCCCGTCGCGGGTGTTGCCCGAGGTCATGGCCGGCCAGTGTGACCCGTCCGGCCGTGGCAGCGAGGCAGCCGCTCAGTACCTGCAGCGTCGTAGTCTTGCCAGCCCCGTTGGGCCCGAGCAATCCAAGCACCTCGCCCCGGGCCACGGAGAAATCGAGATCACGGACCGCACAGCGGCTACCGTAATCGCGGCGCAGGCCTTCGACCTGGATCAGGCATTCGCCACTCATCATCCGAGCCGCCAAGGCACGGGCTCCGCCCCGCGTTGCGGTGCGGTTGGTGTCAGTCGGTGTGATGGGTACGGTAATCGCCGTGCCATGTGAGCAAAGAACGACGCGCGCGCGGCGCAGGCATCGCTAGTTTAACCTGCCCGGAGGGCACGCTCACTCGTAGATGCGGACGTCGTCAATCACCTTGCCGTCGTTGGGCAGGCTGTCCGTGGCCACCAACTCGACCTCACCACGCAGTTTGCAGACGTCACGCAGGCTGTCGGCGACCGCCGCGGCAAGACCCTCCGAGGCCGCCCCGGCCGTTTCGCAGCGCAGGGTCATCGAATCACGGTCATTGGCACGATCGACCACCAGCCGGCCGCGGCCGAGTTCCGGGTGACGGGCCAGGACCGCCGCGATCTGCGCCGGGTGGACGAACATGCCGCGCACCTTGGTGGTCTGGTCAGCGCGGCCCATCCAGCCCTTGATCCGGCGATTGGTCCGGCCGCAGGGGCTGATTCCAGGCAACACCGCCGACAAGTCGCCGGTGGCGAAACGCAGTAGCGGGTACTCGTGGCACAGGTTGGTGACAACCACCTCACCTACCTCGCCCTCCGGAACCAGCTCGCCGGTGCCGGGGCGAACGATCTCCACGTAGACCCCCTCGTCGATGATCAACCCTTCCTGGCCCGGCGATTCGTAGGCGATCAGACCGAGGTCGGCGGTGGCGTAGCACTGCACCCCGGCGATACCGCGCTCGGCGAAAAAAGCCCGCAGGCTCGGCGGATAGGGTTCGGCCGAAACCAGGGCCTTGGTCAGGCTGGTGAGGTCGGCGCCCATCTCCTCACCCCTCTCGATGATGATCTTGAGGAATGACGGCGTGCCGACGTAGCCATGTGGGCGCAGTCCGGCGATCGCCTCGACCTGCAGTTCGGTCTGACCGACGCCAGCCGGAATCACCGCGCAGCCGATCGCTCGTGCGCCACCCTCGGCCATCGAGGCGGCCGGGGTGAAATGGTAGGAAAAGCAGTTGTGCGCCAGGTCACCCCGGCGGAAGCCGGCCGCGAACATCGCGCGACCGAGACGCCAGTAGTCTATGCGACCACCTTCCGGATCGTAGATCGGGCCAGGCGAGACAAAAATACGGGCCAACTCGCCCGGTGCGACCGCGGTCAGGCCACCGAACGGCGGCGCCGCGGACTGATGTTGTTTGAGATCGGACTTGCGCGTGACCGGCAGCGCGGCAAATGCCGCGTAGTCCTCTATGGCGCGCGGGTCGACGTCAGCCAGTAGTGCCGTGTAGTGCGGTGCGTGCTCGGCGGCGTGGGCCACCTGCCGGGCAAGGGATTCGAGCAGGCGCGCCTCGCGCTCGGTCGGATCACGGGTCTCGAGTTCGTCGAAATAGGCATCCTGCGTGGCCATGGCGCGTCTCCTTGCGATCGTACGTGGCCGGCGGACTCAGGCGAGCCAGCGCTTGCGGCGTCGGTAGTGCTTGACGTCCTTGAAGGATTTTTTTCCTTCACTGCTGAGCCCGAGGTAGAACTCCTTGACGTCCTCGTTCTCGCTCAGCTGCCTGGCGTCACCGTCCATGACCACGCGGCCGTTTTCGAGGATGTAACCGTAGCTGGCATAACGCAGCGCAACCGTGGTGTTCTGCTCGGCGAGCAGAAAACTGACCCGCTCCTTTTCGTTGAGCGAATGGACGATCTCGAAAATCTCCTCGACCAGCTGTGGGGCGAGGCCCATTGATGGCTCGTCGAGCAGGATCATGGTCGGGTTGGCCATCAAGGCACGGCCGATGGCGCACATCTGCTGCTCACCGCCTGAGGTGTAGCCAGCCTGGCTGCCGCGTCGTTCGCGCAGCCGTGGAAAATAATGGTAGACCTTGTCCAGCGACGCCTGGATCGCGGCCTTGCCGTCACCGCGGGTGTAGGCGCCGGTCAGCAGGTTCTCCTCGATGGTCAGGTGTTCGAAACAGTGACGCCCCTCCATGACCTGGATGACGCCGCGCTTGACCAGTTCGGCCGGGTTCAGGGCGTGCACGTTCTCGCCCTGGTAGGTGATGCTGCCCTTGGTCACGTCGCCGCGCTCGGCGCCGAGCAGGTTGGAGATCGCTTTCAGCGTGGTCGACTTGCCAGCCCCGTTGGCCCCGCGAAGGGCAACGACGCCCCCCTCGGGAACCGCCAGAGAAACCCCCTTGAGCACGAGGATCACGTGGTCATAAATGACCTCGATGTTGTTCACCTCGAGCAGCGGCGCGTCCGCGGGACGTTCAGCTGCTTCCTGTGCGTTGACACTGTTCAAGAGAGCCTCCCTGGTTAGGGCCTTCAGTTAGTTGCAATCACGCGGGGTGATGTTGTTCTCTTTGGCGAACGCTGCCGAGTCTTCGGCAATCAGCGGGCCGGTGATGTCGCGCAGCGGCTCGTAGAACTTCGATACCATGCTCCACTTCTTGGCCTTGGCGTCCCACTGTTGCACGGCGACCTTGCCCGGACCTTCGTGGTTCTCGCAGGTGATCTGGATGCCGTAAGTGAAGTCCTTCATGCCGAGTTCCGCGAGACGCGCCTCGTCGACCTTCAGGGTCTCGAAACCGTCACGCACCATCTCGCCGGTAACGTCCTTGGTGCCGTGGATCTTCATGGCATTGCGGATCGCCTCGGTAGTCCACATCGCCGCGACCATGCCACGGTTGTAGAGTACTTCGCCGACCCGGTCGATCTCACCCTTGCCCTTGCCGTTGCCGTAGACATGCTTCTTGATGTCGGCGTGAACCGGGAAGCCGGCACCCGCAGCGTGGAACGCACCCGACAGGTAGCCGTCGGCGGCGTCGCCGGCCGGCAACACGTCATTCTCGGAACCTGACCACCAGACGCCGATGAAGTGATCCATCGGGAAGCGGATCGAGGCGGCCTCCTTGACGGCGACCTGATTCATGACGCCCCAGCCCCACATCAGCACCCAGTCCGGCTTCTCACGACGGATCTGCAACCAGGTCGCTTTCTGCTCCTGGCCCGGGTGGTCGACCGGCAGCGACCGGTAGGTGAAGCCGTACTTGGCGGCCATGCTCTCTAGCGTACGGATCGGCTCCTTGCCGTAGGCGGAGTTGTGGTGGACGAGGTAGATCTTTTTACCCTTGAGCTTGTCCATGCCACCTTCCTGGTCGGCGATGTACTGCACCAGGGCGGTCGCCTGGCTCCAGTAGGTGGCCGGGAAGTTGAACACGTACGGGAAGATCTTGCCGTTGGCGGCCGAGGTACGACCGTAACCCATCGAGTAGACCGGGACCTTGTCGACGATGGTGCGCGGGATCAGCTGGTAGGTGATGCCGGTCGACAACGGCTGGAAGACCAGTGCGCCGTCTTTCAGCTTCTCGTAGCACTCCACACCCTGCTTGGTGTTGTAGGCGGTTTCGCACGACGGGTTGACGATCTTGACGCCCTCGATGCCACCGTCACGCTCGTTCAACAGCGAAAGGTAGTCACTGTAACCGTTGGCGAACGGAATGCCGTTCGGGGCATACGGCCCGGTCCGGTAGTCCATCGACGGAACCTTCAAGTCAGCAAGTACGGTCGCAGACAGCATCGGCGCGACCACCGCGGCTGCCAGTGCGACCTTTGTCAGTTTCGCAAATTTCATTTTCTCTCCCTCTCCTCTACTGGTGGTGGTTGCTGCCGTGCATCCCCTCATCGGGGAGGCCTCTCCGGTATCCCGCGAATCAGTGCGGGAACGGCCAAAGCCGGAGTTTTTCCTTCGCTATCGTCCACAGCCGCGCGAGTCCGTGCGGCTCGACAATCAGGAAGAAGATGATGAGCATGCCCATCGTGATAATTTCGACGTGCTTCGCGGTGACCACCGCGATATCCAGCCCGTCGACCATGAAGTTTTTCAGGACCAGCGGCATCAGGACGATGAATGCCGCGCCTAAGAAGCTGCCCATGATGCTGCCGAGTCCGCCGATGATGATCATGAACAGCACCAGGAAGGACTGGTTGATATCGAACGCCTCGACCGGTTCCGCCGAGCTGAGCCAGATGCCGAAGTAGAGCGCACCCGCCATGCCGACATAAAACGAACTGACGGCGAAGGCCGACAGCTTGGCGTACAGCGGGCGGATGCCGATGATCTCGGCGGCGATGTCCATGTCGCGGATCGCCATCCACTCACGGCCGAGGCGTCCACGGACGATGTTCTTGGCGACCAGCGCAAACACCAGCACAAAGCCCAGACAGAACAGGTAGCGCACGGCGGGATGGGCTCCGGGCCCGGTCAGCTGCAAGCCGAACATCGTGGATGCCGGCATGTTGATCATGCCGGTCATATTGTAATTGTAGAACCAGCCGAACTTGTTGAACATCCAGACGAGGAAGAACTGCGACGCCAGGGTCGCTACCGCCAGGTAGAAGCCCTTGATGCGCAGCGACGGCAGGCCGAACAGCACGCCGACGGCAGCGGTGATCAGACCCGACAGGATGACGATGACAATCAGGTTCAGGTCAGGAAAAGCCGTAAACAACTTGTAGGTTGAGTAGGCGCCGACGGCCATGAAGCCGCCGGTACCGAGCGACAGCTGACCGCAGTAACCAGTCAGGATATTGAGTCCAATCGCGGCCATCGCATAGACCAGGAACGGCAGCAGCACCGCGTTGGCGCCGTAATCATCGATCAGGAACGGCACCACGAAAACCGCAATGGCAATAATACCGAAAATGAACCAGCGGTCCTGGGCAATCGGGAAGATCGCCTGGTCGGCCTGGTAACTGGTCTTGAATTGACCTGTTTCGCGGTAAAGCATCGCTATCAGACCCTCTCGATGATCTTTTCGCCGAACAGCCCCTGCGGCCGAAACAGCAGGAAGGCGAGCGCCAACATGTAGGCGAACCAGTTCTCTATCGCACCACCGACCATGGGGCCGACGTAGATCTCGGCGAGTTTCTCACCCACACCAATGATCAGGCCACCGACGATTGCACCGGGCACCGAGGTGAAGCCGCCAAGAATCAGCACCGGCAGGGCCTTGAGCGCAATCAGCGACAGCGAGAACTGCACGCCGGACTTACTGCCCCACATGATGCCGGCGACCAGTGCGACGAAGCCGGCCACCGCCCAGACGATGACCCAGATGGCGCGCAGCGAAATACCGACCGACAGCGCCGCCTGGTGGTCGTCGGCAACGGCGCGCAACGCGCGGCCAATACGTGTTTTCTGGAAGAAAATCGCCAGCACCGTCACCAAGATGGCGGCGGTGATTGCCGCAAAGATCTCGAGCTTTTCGATGTACAGGCCGTGAGTGTCGAGCAGGTAGTCCCAGGCCCCCTGAGGGATGCCGATATCGAGCGGCTTGACGTCGGAACCGAACAGCAGGTCCCCGGTGCCCTCGAGAACGTAGGCCAGCCCGATGGTGGCCATGAACAGGATGATGCCCTCCTGGTTGATCAGATAGCGCAGCACCAGCCGCTCGATCAACCAGGCCAAAATGACCATCACCCCGGCCGTGGCAACGATCGCGATGGGCACCGGTAGCGTGAAGCCGAAAAGCTGGTTGAACCAGCCCTCGGGGGCGAGGAAATCGTACAGCGCCAGCGCGGCGAACAGGGCCATCACGCCCTGCGCGAAGTTGAAAATACCCGAGGCCTTGAAGATCAGCACGAAGCCGAGAGCGACCAGAGAATACATCACGCCCGCCATCAGGCCGCTGATTATCGTCTCGGTTAAGAAAAGCCAGTCCATCCAATCCTCCGCGGCGTCAGTCGTGACTGACGCCGAGATAGGCGTCGATCACATCCTGGTTGGAGCGCACCTCGTCCGGCAGGCCGTCGCCGATCTTGCGCCCGTAGTCGAGTACGACCACGTAGTCCGATATATCCATGACCACGCCCATGTCGTGCTCGATCAGGACGATGGTGGTGCCAAACTCGCTGTTGACGTCGAGGACGAAGCGGCTCATGTCCTGCTTCTCCTCAACGTTCATGCCGGCCATCGGCTCGTCGAGCAGCAGCATGCTCGGCTCGGCAGCCAGCGCACGACCCAACTCGACGCGCTTCTGCAGGCCGTAGGGCAGCTTGCCGACCGGAGTCTTGCGAATATGCTCGATTTCGAGAAAGTCGATGATCTCCTCGACCCGGTGGCGGTGGGCGAGCTCTTCCTGCAACGCCGGGCCGACACGCAGGGCCTGCCACAACACGTTGCGCGTCATGATCGTGTTGCGCCCGGTCATGATGTTGTCGAGTGTGCTCATGCCCTTGAACAGGGCGATGTTCTGAAACGTCCGGGCGATACCCTGGCGCGCCGCCTGGTGCGGTTTCATCTGCTTGCGGGTCACGCCACGGTAGGTGATCGTCCCTTCTTGCGGGTGGTAGAAACCGTTGATGACATTGAGCAACGAACTCTTGCCGGCCCCGTTGGGGCCGATGATCGACAGCACCTGATGTTCGCGCACCTGGAAGCTGATGTCGCTCAAGGCGCGGACGCCGCCAAACGAGAGGCTGATGTTGTCGACGGCGAGGACGACGTCGCCGATCTTCTTCGCGCTGGTCATCTGCTGAGCGGTCTCCGTCATGCGGCCGCAGCCGGCACCTGGGTGGTCTTGGTGTCGCGGATGGCCAGGTCGGCGACGATCTTGCCCTTACGCCCGTCCTCGAAGGTCACCTCGGCTTCGACGTGGACCTGATCACGGCCGTCGTAGAGTGCCTCAATCAGGTCGCCGTAGCGCTCGGCGATGATCCGCCGGCGCACCTTGCGGGTGCGGGTCAGTTCGCCGTCGTCGGCGTCGAGTTCCTTGTGCAGGATCAGGAAGCGGTGAATCTGTGAGCCGGAGAGATGCGGATCGCTGGTCAGGTCGACGTTGACCTTCTCGATACACTTCTGGATGACATCGTAGACCACCTGCTGGCCAGCCAGGTCGGTGTAACCGGAGTAGGCCAGGCCCTGGCGTTCAGCCCAGTTGCCGACCGCCTCGAGATCGATGTTGATAAACGCGGTGACGGAATCACGCTCATGACCGAAGGTGACCACCTCCTTGATCTGCGGGAAGAACTTGAGCTTGTTCTCGAGATATTTCGGCGCGAACATCGAGCCATCGTTAAGCTTGCCGACGTCCTTGGCACGATCGATGATCCTAAGGTGGCCGTCGTCGCCGAAGTAGCCGGCATCGCCGGTATGCACCCAGCCCTCCGCAGTCTTGGTCTCGGCCGTCGCCTCGTCGTTCTTGTGGTAGCGAATGAAGACGCCGGGGCTCCGGTACAGCACCTCGCCGTTGTCGGCAATCTCCACCTCGACCCCCGGCGCTGGCACACCCACGGTGTCGGGCTTGACCTGGCCGTCGGGGTGCATGGTGATGAACACCGCCGCCTCGGTCTGGCCGTAAAGCTGCTTGATGTTCATGCCCAGGCCGCGGTAGAAGTCGAAAATCTCGGGACCGATCGCCTCGCCGGCGGTGTAGGCGACGCGCACCTTGGAGAAGCCGAGCACGTTCTTCAGCGGCCCGTAGATGAACAGTTCGCCGAGGAAGTACTGCAGGCGGTCACCCAGACCGACCTGCTCACCGTCGAGGATCTGCACGCCGACCCGACGCGCCACGCCCATGAAGTGACGGTAGAGCCACTGCTTGATCCAGCCCGCATCCTCGATGCGAATGGTCACCGTGGTCAACAGATTCTCGAAGACAGGTGGCGGTGCGAAGAAGTAGGTCGGGCCGATCTCCCGCATGTCGGTCAGCACCGTGTCGCTGCTCTCGGGGCAGTTGATGCAGAAGCCGCAGACATAGGCCTGTGCGACCGAAAAGATGCAGTCACCAACCCAGGCCATCGGCAGGTAGGAGACCATGTCCTCATCGGCGGTCAGGTGGTCGAACTCAGCGGTATTACGCGCCGTGATCACCAGGTTGTCGAAACTCAGCTCGACCCCTTTCGGACGGCCTGTGGTACCCGAGGTGTAGAGCATGATGCCGAGGTCACTGCCCTGGCCGGCGGTGATTCGCTGCTCGAGTTCGCCCGCGTGGTCGCGGTTCCAGTCACGCCCCTGCTGCTGCACATCGACGTACGAGTGCAGAAACGGCTGATCGTAATCGCTCAGGCCGCGTGTCTCTTCGTAGATGATGTGCTCGAGAGCCGGGCATGCCTGCTGGACCTCGAGCATCTTGTCGACCTGCTCCTGGTTCTCGACCACGGCGAAGCGGATCGAGGCGTGATCGAAGATGTACTGCATCTCGTCAGCGACCGAGTCCTGGTAGACCGGCACCGGTATGCCTCCGACAACCTGGGCCGCGACCATGGCCCAGTAGAGCTGGGGCCGGTTGTCACCAACGATAGCGAGCTTGTCGCCAGGCTGGAAACCGAGCGCGGCGAGACCGCCGGCCAGCGCCATGACCTCGTCGCGGACCTGGCTCCAGGTCGAGGTTTGCCAGATTCCGAAATCTTTCTCGCGGATGGCGGGCCGATCGGCGCGCGTCCGGGCATGCTCGAGCAACAGCTTGGGGAAGGTGTCGAGTTGGGGCGAACCGCTCGCCGCCTCGAGATTGGCTGACATCGTGGCCCTGATCCTCTGGTGGTCTACCTGGCGCTGCCAGACGTGGCTATTGTGTAGTTATGCCACGCCCCTAGCGTTCGGGGGGTGGGCGATTATCACTTTACGTCAACGTAAATACAACCTTGACGTGTGCGTCACCGTATCGCCCTATATCACCGCGAACGGAAGCGCACAGTAGTACGCAGTGAATATCGGGTCAACTTGGAAATCCGACTATTTTTCATGGACTAACACAGCAGGTCGGTGTTGCTATGCAGCATCGGCAAACAGGGCGGCTCCCGTCCGATCAGATCTCGACACACACCCTGCTACCCTTGCGGCACAGGAGATCATGACCATGACAACAGGCAACCGGGTGGGTCCGGCAGTAGTCACGGTGGGTGATGAACTGCTCTTCGGTGAGCGCGAGAACGGCAACCAGCGCTGGTTGCTGGAACGACTGCACACCCTCGGTCACCCGGCCGAGGTGGCGCTGAGCCTGCCTGACGACCTCGGTACTATCGCGCACTGGGTCGCGATCCTGAGCCAACGCGGTTGCTTCCCGATCCTTGTCTCCGGCGGGATCGGTGGCACCCATGACGACTGCACCCGGCAGGCCATCGCCGCCGGCCTCGGTCTACGGCTCAAACTCCACCCAGAGTGCGATGCCATTCTCGCCGCGCGTTACGGCGACCGCTACACGAACCAGAGGCGACGCATGGCGGAACTCCCCGCAGGTTGCACCCTGCTCCCCAATACCAAGGGCGCACCCGGCTTCCGTATCGGCGGCATTTTCGCCTTCCCGGGGTTTCCCGAAATGCTCCAACCGATGGCCGAGGAAGCCCTGGCCACCGCGCTGCCACAGGCAGAAAGCGCAATCGTCACCATCGATGCAACACTCCCACTCCAGGAGGGCGACATCGCACTGGAGGTTGAGGCATTCAGCCACGCTCATCCGACCGCCCGGGTCGGCATCTACCCGGTCGCCGGCGGCGGGCCACCTGCCGTGACCTTGCGTCTGCGCGTTCCCGACCACGACGTGGAAACACGCTCTGCCTTCGAATCTTTGGTCACGCGCCTGCGCAGCAGTTGAATCGCCACCGGACGGGCGAGGGCGGCATGTCGCCCTGCTATACTCGCGCCCGCCCTGACGCACCTGCCGAGGAGAGTACGCTTGAGCTGGATCATCGCCCTGGTCGCCCTCACCGCTGGCCTTGGCGCCGGCTACTACCTGGCTCGCCACTTCGGTGACTCGCAACAGCGGGAGCGCACGCTACAGGCCGAACTGGACCAGGCCCGTGAAGAACATGCCACCTACCGTCATGAGGTCAGCGAGCATTTCACGCGCACCGCGCTGGCAGTCAACCAACTGACCGAGAGCTACCGTTCGGTGCACCAGCACCTGAGCGAAGGGGCGCACGCGCTGTGCGACAACGCCGCCGCCGAGGCGGCTCTTGCCTTCGACCAGTCACCACTGATCGACAGCCCGGTTGCGCCGACAGATGGGCAGAAAGAAGCCGTCCAGCCAAGCGAGGAAGGCGCCGCCCCCATGCCTGGCGCGTCCACCAACACCGACCCACAGCAAGCGCCCGTCGAGGCCGAGGTTGATGAAGTTGTCGCTCCAGACGATGCGACCCCGGACATCTCCCCCGAGACACCACCTGACACAGCTCCAAACACTCATTCGGGCGATGAATCCACCGCAACGAAGACCGCCGTGAAAGAGACGCTCCAGCCTCCACGGGACTATGCTGACGAGAACGATGCAGGTTTCGACAAAACCCCGCCCAAGAGCGGCTGACCGTTCGACCCGGCAAATGGCGGAGTAGCAGCATGTGCGAACTGCTCGGTATGAGCGCCAACGTCCCGACCGACATCCAGTTCAGTTTTACCGGCCTGATTGAGCGTGGCGGCCGCACTGGGCCACACCGCGATGGCTGGGGCATCGCCTTCTACGCCGACCGTGGCTGCCGCTGCTTTCATGACCCGTTGCCAGGGGCCGACTCCGAGGTCGCCGACCTGATCCGCCGCTACGCAATCAAGAGCCGCACGGTCCTGTGCCATATCCGTCGCGCCAATCGCGGCCGTGTCTGCCTGGAAAATACCCACCCGTTCACCCGCGAGCTGTGGGGGCGCACCTGGAGTTTCGCCCACAACGGCCAACTCGCCGGGATCAAGCGCTGGCCTCTGGGTGACTACCGACCGGTTGGTACCACCGACAGTGAACACGCCTTCTGCTGGCTGCTGGCACAGGTCCGCCAACGCCATCCCAAACCCCCGCGGCGACCCGCGACCCTGTATCG
>QNFN01000029.1 GCA_003645555.1 Gammaproteobacteria bacterium
ATCACGGGTACGAACAAGCACCGCGAGTCCCTGGCCGACATCGAACACGGTCACCCACGCGGCCCCGTGGACGGGGGTTTCCGGGCGAAACGTGAACAGTGGCAACAACAGCACCAGCCCAGGCAGGCGCAGTGGGAGGCCACGCGGCGCCAGCAGCAAGACGACGCCGACACAGCCAGTCAGCACGGCCCACATAGGCGGTTCGGCGAACCCCTGTTGAGCCAGCGCCCAACCGGCACTGGCCTCCAGTGGCGTCCACCCGAGGCCCAACAGGTAATCAGCAACCTGCAACAAGACCTCACCCACACCGGGCAAAGGCAGAACAAGCAGCGTCGCCACCAGTACCAGTGGCACCAGGACGAAGCCGACCAGCGGTACGGCGATCAGGTTGGCCAAGGGTGCCACCAACGGTACTTGCTGGAAGGCAACCACCAGCAACGGTGCAAGGCCAAGTGCCAATGCGATCTGAATCCAGGCCCAACGCCAATACCGCAGCCCACCGGGCTGGCGCCAGGCGACCGTGTAGAGAATCACCGCCACCGCGCCGAACGATAACCAGAAACCTGCTGACCCGGGAGCCAACGGATCGAGCAGCAACACACCGGTCAACGCAAGCACCAGCGCCCGACCCGGTGCCAGTGCGCGGCGCATCAGCAGCACGGCCAGAACCACGCCGACCATCAGCAGGGCGCGTTGGGTCGGGACCGAAAAACCGGCCAGCCCTGCATAAAGCGCCGCCATCGGCAGCGTAAGCCAGGCCGCGGCAGACTGTGCCGCGCCCCACCGCGTCAAGCCACACCAGGCCCAGGCGTGGCGCACGAACATGAAAAAGAGCCCGGCGACCAGGCCGAGATGCAGACCGGAAATCGCCACCAGGTGGCTGGTTCCGGTGTTGCGCAAGACTGTCCACTGGTCGGTGGTGATGGCGCCACGCTCACCGAGAGCGAGCGCGGTCAGCAGGCCACGGCGCGGCGAATCGACCAACGCTTCGGCCAGCGCCGCCGCCAAGCGCTGACGCAGCCGCTGCAGCGCATACCGTGCGCCCGGTGCCGGACCGAGCCTCTTGTTGGCCGGGTGGTCGCGAACGTACCCGGTGGCGCGGATGCCACGGCGGAACAGCCAGCCCTCGAAGTCGAATCCGCCAGGGTTGATAAAACCACGCGGACGCTTCAGGCGCAGCCGCAAACGCCAGCGGTCACCCGCCCGCAGGGGCGGATGCTGACCGTACCAGGCGAGCCGCAGCCGTCGTGGCAGTTGTGCGTCCGTAGCCTCCTGCACAGGATCGGGCACGAACTCGAAACGGGTCACCCGACCCTGGCGCTGCGGCAGGGTGGCCAACGTACCGTTGATGGTCGTGTCGACCCCTTCGAGTCCGCTTGGCAACCCATCGGCGAGCAACGCTCCTGCGCTCCAGCAACTCCAGGCCATGCCAATCCAGAACGCCAGCGGCAAGAGGCTCCAGCGCAGCAATAGCACGGCGAGCAACAGGCCGGCAGCCAACCAGGCGATGGCCGGCAACTCGGCCAATTGCTGCGGCAGAATTACGCCCAGGGCAAACAGCAGCAGCTGAGGGGTAGCCAGCAGCCGTGCGCGGTCCGTCCCTGGCACCGTCCACAACACATCCTTCTCCATGGCGCCGTTCCCTCGGCGCCATTTCAGCATCCATCCAACCGCCCGGCGTCAGTCCTGCTGGCGCCCCTCCTGGAAGTATTCGCGGGTGCCGTGCGCTCCAACCGCATCACCGATGCGACGGAAGGCCCGTGCATAAGCGGCACTGCGCAGACTGCGCTCCTCGTCGGCGGCGACCTGCCATACCTCACCGAAAGCGCGCGTCATCACCTCGGCAAGGCGCTCGCGCACCTCATCCAGGGTCCAGGCGTAACCCGAACGGTTCTGTACCCACTCGAAATAACTGACGGTGACGCCACCCGCATTGGCCAGCACGTCCGGAACGATCACGGTCCCGCGCTCCAACAGAACCGACTCGGCATCGCTAAGAATCGGCCCGTTGGCGACCTCGATAATGTAGGGCGCGCGCACCTGGTCGACGTTGTCGGGTGTGATGACGCCCTCGAGCGCTGCGGGGATCAGGATATCGACGTCAAGGCCAAGCAGTTCCTGATTGCTGATCTGCTGGTGCTCGACCAACTCACAGACCGACTGCGCGCAGTAGACCGCACGTACCCGACGTGACGACTGCTTCTCCTTCCAGATGCTGTCAACATCGAATCCCTGCTCGGCATGAATACCGCCCCGGGAGTCACTCAGGGCCACGATGCGCATACCCTCGAGTTGCAGCAGCCGGGCCACATGGTAGCCGGCGTTGCCGAGACCCTGGACGGCCACGCGCAGCTGTTTCGGGTCCAGCCCTTGGCGTCGGATCAGTTCCATGGTCACCAGGTAGGCACCCCGCCCGGTGGCCTCCTCACGGCCGAGGCTGCCGCCGAGCGCAATCGGCTTGCCGGTGATTACGCCCGGAGCACGCACCCGATGGATCGCCTCGTACTCATCCATCATCCAGCCCATGATGCGGGCATTGGTGTAAACATCGGGTGCGGGGATATCGATATTGGGGCCGATAAAGTCGGCCATCGCCCGGACGTAGGCGCGCGACAGCCGCTCGAGTTCGAGTGGCGACAACTCTTTGGGTTGCACATTCACTCCGCCCTTGGCACCGCCGTACGGCAGCCCGACCACGGCACACTTGATCGTCATCCACAGGGCAAGAGCCTGCACCTCGGCCTGGGTGACCTGCGGGTGATAACGAACCCCGCCCTTGGTCGGACCAAGTACGGTGTTGTAGCGGCAGCGATAGCCAACAAAGTAGCGCGTGCTGCCATCGTCCATGCGGACCGGCAGCGTCGCGGTCAGCATCGCCTTCGGGTGCATAAGCTCGGCAATCACCTCCGGGGCGACACCGGCATCGGCACCGATTTCGCGCACCCGCTGCAAGGCGTCCTGGAAGATATCCTGTCTGCTCATCGTGTACTCCCGCGACGTGCCTAAACAACCAGTCTAGCCAATCGGGACCGGCATTCCTGTCGTTGCATTACCGACACCGCCAAGTGCGTTCACCGGGCCAGTGACAGCGTGTATAGTCAAACCAGACCCCGGCAGGCGGTCAGTACAATAATGAGGAGGAGATGGACCATGCAGACGCCGCTCAACGAGATCCTGGAGAAGAAGGGAACCGAGATCATTAGCGTGAGTTCGGCGACCAACGTCACCGACGCCGTGCGCAGCATGAACAGTCACTCCATCGGTTGCCTGCTGGTGATCGATGACGGACGTACGGTCGGTATTTTCACTGAACGCGATGTCCTCACCCGGGTCATCGAACACGGCCGTGACCACGCGGCCACGCCGGTGGCCGACGTGATGTCACAGGATCCCGTTTCCATAGACCATCAGGCCACACTCGGGGAAGCGATGGCGGTGATGCGCACCCGCCGCTTCCGTCACCTCGTGGTCACCGGTGAAGGTGGCATGCCCTGCGGCCTGCTGTCGATCAACGACCTGATCGGCTGGCTGGTCGAGGATCACGAGCACGAGATAGAACAACTGACCAACTACATCGCCGGCAGCTACTGATTCACGGTCACCAACCGACCGGCAGGACCATCACCGGAAAACCCTGACAGCCATGCCACGCAAGCTGATCAGGCGCTACCTGCCGCACCATGACACCATCCGAGGCCACAGCCACCTGCGCTGGCTGGGCACCCTGCTTCACGATCCCAACCTCTGGCACCTCAACCGCCGCTCGGTTTCCGGAGCGGTCGCGGTCGGCCTTTTCTGCGCTTTCATTCCGGTCCCGTTCCAGATGGTGATCGCGGCCCTGCTCAGCATGCTGCTACGGGTCAACCTGCCGGTCTCGGTAGTGCTGGTGTGGATCAGCAACCCGCTGACCATGGGACCGATCTTCTTTTTCGCCTACACGGTGGGTACCTGGATCATTGGTGATCCGACTCCCGTAGTGGCTACGGACGCCAGTATCCTGGAGTGGCTCACCAGCGAGGTTAAGGCCAACTGGAAACCGTTCCTGCTCGGCTGTTTTGTCTGCGGATCGATCAGTGCCCTGCTCGGCTACACCGGCGCTCGTCTCACCTGGCGTCTCCACCTGGTACGCCGCCTGCACATCCGGCGCGGCACCCGCAAGCCCTCAACCTGAGGCCGCCAGCCGCCCATCCTCGAGCCGCAGGATGCGCTCCATCTGACCGGCGATCTGCAGATCATGAGTGACCACCACCAGGCTGGTGCCGCGGTCGGCATTCAACTCCAGCAGCAACCCGAAGACCTTCTCCGCGGTATGTCGATCGAGGTTACCGGTCGGCTCATCGGCGAGCACGCAAGCCGGTTCGGTGACCAGCGCGCGCGCGATGGCGCAACGCTGACGCTCACCGCCGGAGAGTTCACCTGGTTTGTGCCGTAGCCGTTCGCCGAGACCGACCTGTTCGAGCATGGCCGCGGCGCGCGCACTGGCATCCCTGGGTGTGAGTCCGCCGATCAATAACGGCATGGCCACATTCTCGACCGCGGTGAACTCCGGTAACAGGTGGTGGAACTGGTAGACGAAACCGAGCGTGTTGTTGCGGTGCCGGCCACGTTCGGCGACGCCCAGGCTGGCGAAATCGCGACCGTTGGCAACGACCCGGCCGGCACTTGGCGTGTCCAGGCCACCGAGCAGGTGCAACAGTGTGCTCTTGCCCGATCCGGAAGTACCGACGATGGCCACCCGCTCACCGCGTGCAATCTCCAGGTCGATGCCACTGAGCACCTCGACCCGCAACCCACCTTCGGCAAAGGTCCGTTCCAGCCCCGTGCAAGCGAGGACCGCGTCACTCATAGCGCAGCGCCTCGGCCGGCTGCGTGCGTGATGCGCGCCACGCCGGGTAGAGCGTGGCCAGCAACGACAACACCAGTGACATCACGGCGATACGGCCGACGTCCGACCAGTGCAGGTCGGATGGCAGGTCGCTGATGTAATAGACGTCGGGAGAGAGGAAACGTATCCCGAACAGGCGCTCGATCGCCGGCACCAGCGTCTCAACATTGAGCGCCAGGGCGATGCCCCCGGCCAGGCCCAGCAGCGTGCCGACAATACCGATTAACGCACCCTGGACGATGAACACGGCCATGATGCTGCGCGGTGTCGCCCCCAGGGTCTGCAGGATGGCGATGTCAGCCTGCTTGTCGTTGACGGTCATGACCAGGGTCGAGACGATGTTGAACGCGGCGACCGCGACGATCAGCAACAGGATGATGAACATCACCCGCTTCTCGGTCTGGATCGCCCGAAAGAAGTTGGCGTGCTCACGCGTCCAGTCACTGACTGTGAAGGCGCCACCCAGCGTACTCGCCACCTCGCGCACCACGCGCGGCGCCAGGAACAGGTCGCGGAGTTTCAGCCGTACGCCACTGACCGCACCGTCGAGCCGCAACAGCCGACTGGCATCATCGAGATGGATCAGCGCCAGGTTGCGATCGTATTCGTACATACCGACCTCGAACAGGCCAATCACGGTGAAGCGCTTGAGCCGCGGCAGGATGCCCGCCGGGGTGATGCCCGCCTCGGGTGTCACCACCGTGATCCGGTCGCCCTTCCAGACACCCAGGTAACGTGCCAACTCGACCCCGAGCACGATGCCGTACTCGCCCGATTGCAGCGTCTCGAGCGAACCCGACACCAGCTTGGCGGCGACCTCGGAGACCTCCGGCTCATGCTCCGGCAACACGCCACGTAGCAGTGCTCCGCTGACCCGTCCCGCACGACTCAGCATCACCTCGCTGCGCACGAATGGTGCGGCACCAATGACTTCGTCATTCCCGGAGGCGATCTTCATCGCGCCGCGCCAGTCTTCCAGACGACCGTCGAGTGCGCTGACGGTGGCATGCGAGGCCATACCGAGAATGCGCTCACGCAACTCCTTCTCGAAACCGTTCATTACCGACAGCACGGTGATCAACGCGGTCACACCGAGGGCGATGCCGAGCATCGAGGTCAGTGAGATAAATGAGATGAAGTGATTGCGGCGCTTGGCGCGCGTGTAGCGCAGGCCGACGAACACTTCGTAGGGGGAAAACATGGTGGCGGATTAAAGCACATTCGGCCAGAAAATGGATCGACAAAAATCCAGGGTAGAGAAATCAATCCATGCACGTCGGGCTTCGTCCCGACAGCTTGATCTGACATCTCGCGGCGCCGGGATGAGGTTTCGTAGAGTGTGTGCCGGCGAAAACCCTTGCGTGTTCCCCTGACATGGCAGGTCAACTGTTTGGCGCAACCGGTCAGGAACGCCGGATCACTGCAGCGTACCGTTCAACCAGGTCCAATGAACCCGGTTGGAAAAATGCGAATCAAGCAAACGCTCTGTCGCGGCCTGGTGGCCGTTACCCTTGCGCTGCTCAGCATCGCGGCGCATGCCGAACGCCTGAGTGGCACGGTCGTCGACATCAGCGACGGCGACACCTTGCGGATCAAAAGTGATGACATCCACAAAATCCGCCTGAAAGGCATCGACGCCCCCGAGATGGCACAGTCATTCGGCCCGGAATCGAGGCGGCACCTCGTCGAGCTGACGTTCATGAAAGAGGCGGTTGCCGATTGCCCCCAGCGCGACCACTACGGCCGCCTGATCTGCACCATCTACATCGCCGATCCGGCCTGCGCCACATCGAACTGCCCAATGACCTACGACGTCAACCTGGCCCAGGTTAAGGCCAGCCTCGCCTGGTGGTATCGCCGCTACGCTGACGAGCAGTCGCCCGTGCAGCGTGCTTCATACGAGCTGGCCGAGGAGAGAATGCGCCTAGCACGGCTCGGGCTGTGGAGCCGGAACGAGGCCATGGCACCCTGGGCTTGGCGCAGGAGGTAACGGGCCAGAAAAAACACGGGGCCCGAAGGCCCCGTGCGCGGTCAGAGGCAGGAGACCCGGCTTAGCCGAAGACGTCCTTGGTGATGTTGTTGAACCAGCTGTGAGCGTAACCAAGCTCACGCCGCAGGTGCTCCGGAGAGGCATCCTTCGGTGTCAGGCCACCGGCACCCTTGACCGGCGTGATCAACTGGCCACCCTTGGCGTCCTTGCCGAGGCGGTAGACCGCGGCGACCGACATGGCGTAGTCCTTGCCAACGATCGAGTAGCAGGTGTTGAGCCACGACGGCGTACCCGGCTCGTCACCGTTGAGCATGGCGACGATGGCCGCGGCACAGACCTTGGCCTGCGTGTTGGCCGAGTAGCCGGACTTGGGCATCTTGGTGGCGATGCTGGCATCACCGATGACATGCACACCCTTGGCGATGGTCGACTCGAAGGTGCTCTTGTCGACCGGGCACCAGTCGCCCTTGGTCAGGCCGGCGGTGAAAGCGATCTTGCCCGCCTTCTGCGCCGGAATGACGTTCAGGACATCCGCCTTGTGGGTATCACCGAACTTGGTGGTGACTGTCATCGCGCCGGCATCGACGCTGGCGATGCCATTGTCGGTCTGCTCGGCCGAAACCCAGTCGATCAGGCTCTTGTCGGTACCGTAGCCATAGAGCTTCTTCCAGCCCTGGACAAACAGCCCCTGCTTGGAGAACTTCCCCTTGGCGTCGAGAATCAGGATCTTCGACTTCGGCTTCTGCTCCTGCAGGTACTTGGCGATCAGGCTGGCGCGCTCGTACGGCCCGGGCGGGCAACGGAACGGGTTCGGCGGCGGGCAGATAACGACCGTGCCACCATTCTTCATGCCCTCGAGTTGCTTGCGCAGGGTGGCGGTCTGCGGACCGGCCTGCCAGGCGTGCGTGACGGTATTGGCGACCTTGGCGTCGTAGCCCTCGATCTGGTCGTACTTGAAGTCGATGCCCGGGGCGACGACACAGCGATCGTAGCCGAAGGTCTTGCCACCGGAAGTCGTCACCTTCTTGGCGTTGGTGTCGATAGCCGAGACGGTGTCCTTGACGACGGTGATGCCTTCACTGGCGAGACGGTCGTAACCGAACTTGATCGAGTCGATCGGGCGGTCACCACCGAGCACCTCGTTGCTCATGAAGCAGGTGTGGTAGTTCGCCTTCGGCTCGATCAGGGTGACGTCGACTCCGGCATCGGCCATCTTGACGTAGCGGGCGCAGGTCGCGCCGCCGATACCACCACCGACAATGACGACCTTTTTGCCGCCACCGTGCTTCATCGCCGAAGCGATGGCCGGGAAGCCGGCAAGACCGATCGCGCTGGCCGCGCCGGTGGTCTTGATGAAGTTTCTGCGTGTAATTTTAGCCATTTTATATATACCCCCGCTCACATCTTCTGGCTGCCGTAGTACTGGACTAGGGCTTCCAAATCGGCGGCATTGAGTTTCTTCATCTTGCCGGTCATCTTCTTCACCATTTTGCGCGTGCCGTCCTTGTAATCGGCGAGCGAGTTGTTCAGGTAGGGCATCCACTGGCCGGCGAGGATACCGACGTCGTCGATGCTAGTGCGACCGCCGTCCTCGTGGCACTTCTCGCAGTGCTTCTCGTGCAACTTGGCACCCTTGTCGGCGAGGCTGGACTTGGTGGTCTGCGCGTGACGCACAAAACGCTCGTTGGCGAAGACGTCGGCCATGGCGATGATCTCGGCGTCCTCGAAGCCCTTGGCGATGCGGCTCATGATCGTGCCCTTGCCGCGCGGCAGGACCTCGAACACGTCGGCGTCGAGCACGCTCGGGTTGGCCGCGACCACCTTCTCGATCGCCGCCTCGTCGTCACCGTACTTGTACGAAAGCAGGGCCGCGATGAAGTAGCCCTTGGACAGCCCGGCGATACCCGGTGTGGCCGGGCCGTTGCTGTTGCCGGTACTGCCATGGCAGCCGGCGCAGGTGTTTGCCAGCATGGACGGGCTTGCCATCCCGCCAGCGAATGCTCCTGATGCGGCGCAGGCAAGGCCGGCCGCCAACAAGGCATGTCTGATTAATTTGGTCCCCATGATGCCTCCTAGAGATTGACCATTCGTTCTTTATATACGGAAGCATGCGTTCAAAGCGCCTGCCCCCCTCATCACCCCTGGTCGCCCCAATCAGGTACCAACCCGGGTCGACCGCTCGACTGACAGAATCCTGAATTCTTTTCGCCCTTCCGTGGGCACCGTCAGCCGAACAGACTACAGCAAGCATCGTGCCATAGGATTACCCCCAATGCACAACACCCATCAATGTCAATTTCATGTAAGTCATGACATGTCCTGTCATGCCATGCATGACAACCTGACATGTACTCCTGTCATCATTTCGTGACGCCCTCACTCAGCCGTCACCGAACAGGTGACCAGAGTCACCGGCATATGCCTGCGACGCCTCCGGCTCATCCGGGAGTTCGTGTGTCAGCCCCTTGTGGCAGTCGATGCAAGTTTTGCCGCCTTCATTAAAGGCGCGTTTGTGCTTACGCCGGGCGAACTTGTCCTGCTCATCGAGCGCCATGGTTTCGTGACCGCTGCCGTGGCAGCTACGGCAGGTGCCGGAATCGGTCTCTTCCAGCCGCTTCCAGACCTTCTGCGCCATGGCCCAGCGCTTAGCCTCGAACTTCTCCGGAGTATCAATGCTGCCAACGATCTCGTGATAGATGTCAGCGACGGCAAACAACTTGGCCACCATCAACGGACCAAATGCCTTGGGGACATGGCAGTCGGGACAGGTTGCGCGGACGCCGGAGGCGTTCTGGTAGTGCAGCGACTCCTTGTACTCCTGGTACACGGTGTCGTACATGCTGTGACAGGAGATGCAAAACTCGAGACTGTTGGTCTTGCCCATCATGTAGGCGCCACCAGCGATCGTCACACTGGCGACGAGGATACCGGCCACGAGCAACGTGCCTACGGCGTAACGACTGCTTGGCCGGCGCAGAAATGCGAACAGGCGGGACAATCCCTGCGCCTCGGTCTCCTTGACCACCAGCCACCTCCATATCCCCGGTCATTATTCTTAAGGAGCCTCTGATTAAGTCTGAACGAAGTAGATTGTGCTTCAGAATGTTCAGATTTGAGGCGCAAAACGTACGTAATAGCTAGCTCTTGCGAAGCTTTGCAACGAAAAAGCTGGACATTATGAGCGCCAGATACGAGTTCATGATTTGACCAGCGGTTCCTTAACTACATCACGTGTGTGATGGTGCTCGAATTTGCCATAGGTCATTCACCCTCTCAACAGACCAAAAGGGATAGTCCAGCACTTCAGGAGGGAGGTCCGGAAACAATTCGACGGATTTTAAAGAAGCCGGTTAGGGAACCTCTGATTAAGTCTGGACGAAGTAGATGGTGCTTCAGAATGTTCAGATTTGAGGTGCAAAACGCACGTAATAGCTAGCTATTGCGAAGCTGGGCAACGAACAAGCTGGGCATTCTGGGCGCCAGATACGAGTTCATGATTTGATCAGAGGCTCCTTAGAGCGTTTGTGCGACCAGGCCATGACGTTCGGCCTCATCCTGGGCCGTGCGACTGCAAACAACGACCGTTGACGCCAGCTCAGGATCGAGGCACTGCGCAGCGACCCTGCGCAAATCGTCGAGGCTTACGCCGAGTACGGCCTGGCGGAAGGCGCGCCGGTGCTCCGGTGTACGACCGTGAAGCAGGCTATAGAAGCTGCGCTGCGCTTCACCAGCCGGTGAGGCCGGTTGATCGATGCGCGCGACCACGCCGAGAACCGCTTCCTCGAGCGTGCGCGGCTCGTGACCGGTCGACTGCAGCCAGTCGAGCGCCCGGTCAAAGTCGGCCAGGGTCTCACCGAGACGTGGGTCGCGATAGGAGTAGAAACGGAAGGTGGCAGAATCGCCGTCGTAGGCCGCGCCACCACCGTAGGCCCCACCCTGTTCACGAATCGCGCGGTGCAGGAAACCGTTGCGTAAAAAGCCACCGAGAACCATCAGCACCGCGGCATCGGGAGCGGCCGGCGATACCACCGGGTAGGCGCGGGCACAGAAGCTGACCTGGGTGCTGGTCACCCACGCTTCCTGCAACCGGCCCGCGCTGAACGACGGCGCAAACGGTGGCGGTTCGGCCGCCTCATCACGTGCCGGCCAGACGGCTTCGAGCCCTTTGCGAATGGCCGCCTGCTCGCCCGCCTCGCTGATCACCAGCAGGCGACGGGGCAAGGCCACGAGGAGGTCGCGCAACCCTTCCAACTCCCGTTGCAATTCGGCGGGACGGGCCGCGTCGGCGAGACCGTCATCGAGCGCCTTGAGCCGGCGAATCCCTTCGA
>QNFN01000030.1 GCA_003645555.1 Gammaproteobacteria bacterium
AATCCACCCAATGAGTACTACGGCCCTGAAAAGCACCGCCAGCACGTCCGACGAGCGGGCGCCGCTCCGTTTCGTCACCGCCGCGAGCCTGTTCGACGGCCATGACGCCTCGATCAATATCATGCGCCGCACTCTCCAGGCGAGCGGTGGCGAGGTGAGCCACCTGGGGCACAACCGCTCGGTCGACGAGATCGTCAACGCGGCGCTGCAGGAAGATGCCCAGGGTATCGCCATCAGTTCCTACCAAGGCGGTCACGTCGAGTTCTTCAAGTACGCCATCGACCTGTTGCGTGAACGCGGGGGCGAGAATATCCGTGTCTACGGCGGTGGTGGCGGGGTGATCGTTCCCGACGAGATCAAGGAACTGCACGACTACGGGGTGGCCCGCATTTTCTCGCCCGAGGACGGCCAGAGCCTCGGTCTGCAGGGGATGATCCAGGTGATGATCGATGACTGCCGCGCACATTCGTCTGCGTACCGGCCCGACGGGCTCGACCAACTGCGTGCCGGCGACCGGCGCACGCTGGCGCGCTTTGTCACCGCGCTCGAGAACGGCGACATCGATAAAGGCGTGCGCGACGAGCTGCGCACTGCGGCAGCGACCGTCACCGGCACCCCGGTGCTCGGTATCACCGGTACCGGTGGTGCCGGCAAGTCATCGCTGACCGATGAGCTGATTCGCCGCCTGCGTATGGACCAGCAGGACCGGTTGCAGGTCGCGGTGATTGCCGTCGACCCGTCACGGCGCAAAAGCGGCGGCGCGCTGCTCGGTGACCGTATTCGCATGAATGCCATCGACGGGTCGTCGATCTTCCTGCGCTCGATGGCGACGCGCAGCGCCGGCAGTGAAGTGCCGCCTTGCCTGGACGACGTCATCGCCGCCTGCCGGATCGCCGGTTTCGACCTGGTGATCGTCGAAACCCCGGGCATTGGCCAGGGCGATGCCGCCATCGTCGGCGCCGTCGACTGCGCGCTCTACGTCATGACCCCGGAATTCGGCGCCGCCAGCCAGTTGGAGAAGATCGACATGCTCGACTTCGCCGACCTGGTAGCGATCAACAAGTTCGACCGCAAGGGGTCCGAGGACGCGCTGCGCGATGTCAGCAAGCAGCTGCAGCGCAATCGCGAGGCATTCACCACGCCGGTCGACGAGATGCCGGTTTTTGGCACCATCGCGGCACGCTTCAATGACGACGGTGTCACCGCCCTCTACCATGCGCTGCGTGCGCGGCTGGTCGACCAGGGGCTGAAGGTCGAACCGGGCCGGTTGGCACCGGTTGCCGTGCGTGCCTCGTCGGTGCGCACCGCCATCATTCCGCCGCCCCGGGTCCGTTACCTGGCCGAAATCGCTGATACGGTGCGCGGTTACCACGCCGGTGCCGACGTCCAGGTGAGCATGGCCCGCCGCCGCCAGCAGCTGACGGCCACCCGTGACCTGCTGACTGCTGAGGGCCAATCGACGGCAGACGTCGAGGCGCTGCTCGAGGCGACCGAGGCGAAGTTCGATCCGCACGCTCGCAAGCTGGTGGATATGTGGCCCAAGGTGCGCGAGAGCTACTCCGGTGACGAGTATGTGGTGCGCATCCGCGATCGTGAAATCCGCACCGCGCTGACCCACACCACCCTATCCGGGACGCACATCCAGAAAGTGGCGTTGCCCCGGTGGGAGGACCATGGCGAGCTGCTGCGCTGGATGATGCGCGAGAACGTGCCCGGCAGTTTCCCGTACACCGCCGGCGTCTTCGCGTTCAAGCGTGAAGGCGAAGACCCGACGCGCATGTTTGCCGGCGAGGGTGACGCCTTCCGCACCAACCGCCGCTTCAAGAACCTCTCTGAGCACTCGGCGGCCAAGCGGCTGTCGACCGCGTTCGATTCGGTGACGCTCTACGGCAACGATCCAGACGAGCGCCCGGACATCTACGGCAAGGTCGGCAACTCCGGAGTCTCCATCGCCACCCTCGACGACCTCAAGGTGCTCTACGACGGTTTCGATCTCTGCGACCCGACCACCTCGGTGTCGATGACCATCAACGGCCCGGCGCCGACCATCCTGGCGATGTTTCTGAATACCGCGCTGGATCAGCAACTGGTCCGTTTTGAGAAGGAAAACGATCGCCCGCCGACCGACGACGAGATCGAGAAGATCCATGAGTGGGTCCTCGAGAATCTGCGTGGCACGGTCCAGGCCGACATTCTCAAGGAAGACCAGGGGCAGAACACCTGCATCTTCTCAACCGAGTTCGCGTTGAAGATGATGGCCGACATCCAGGAATATTTCGTCCAGAATCGGGTCCGGAACTTCTACTCGGTGTCGATCTCTGGCTACCACATCGCCGAAGCGGGGGCGAACCCGATCAGCCAGCTCGCCTTCACTCTGGCCAACGGCTTCACCTACGTCGAGGCCTACCTCGCGCGGGGTATGCACATTGACGATTTCGCCCCCAACCTGTCGTTCTTCTTCTCCAACGGCATGGACCCGGAGTACTCGGTGCTGGGACGCGTGGCGCGGCGCATCTGGTCGACTTCGATGCGCTACAAGTACGGTGCCAACGAGCGCAGCCAGAAGCTCAAGTACCACACCCAGACTTCGGGCCGTTCGCTGCACGCCCAGGAGATGGCGTTCAACGATGTCCGCACCACGCTGCAGGCACTGATTGCCACCTACGACAACACCAACAGCCTGCACACCAATGCCTACGACGAGGCGGTGACCACGCCGACCGAGGAGTCGGTACGACGCGCCCTGGCGATCCAGCTGATCATCAACAACGAGTGGGGCCTGGCCAAGAACGAGAATCCCAACCAGGGCAGTTTCATCATCGACGAGCTGACCGACCTGGTCGAGGAGGCGGTGCTGCAGGAGTTCGAGCGCCTGGCCGAGCGCGGCGGCGTCCTCGGTGCCATGGAGACCGGTTACCAGCGTGGCAAGATCCAGGATGAGTCGCTGCACTACGAGCAGAAGAAGCACGACGGCACGCTGCCGATCATCGGCGTCAACACCTTCCGCAACCCGCACGATGACGGTACGCCGCAGGTCATCGAGCTGGCGCGTTCGACCGAGCAGGAGAAGCGTGGCCAGATCGACCGGCTGCGCGATTTCCAGACGCGTAACAGCGCGGCCGGGGAGGCGATGATCGAGCGGTTGAAGCAGGCCGCGGTCGCCAACGAGAACATTTTCGCGGTGCTGGTCGATGCGGTGCGTGTCTGCTCGCTCGGGCAGATCACCCAGGCGTTGTTCGAGGTTGGCGGTCAGTACCGCCGGAGCATGTGAGTCCCGTTACCCGGTACGGTTGAAGCGGACCCGCAGGCACGGGTACATTGGCGTGCACGCCGGCCCTGAGCCGGGATGACACGCATAACAATCACCGGGCGAGAGTCCGGCCGGCGGCTCTGCCGCCACTTCACGGAGGAGTGACAGAGATGGCGATCAAGGACATCCTGATCCATGTCGATAATACCAAGGCCTGTGCCCGACGCATGGAACTTGCGACCCGGTTGGCAGTTCGGCACGAGGCGCACCTGGTCGCATTGTTCGCGCGTGCCTTTGGCAACCTGCCCAACCTTTCGAGTGGCCACACCCGAGAAATCGACAAGCAGCGTGAAGAGTCGAAGGCCCGGTTCGAGGAACTGGCCCGGGTCAACGGGTTGTCGGCCGAGTTTCGTGTTGCCGAGTGTCAGAGCTCGGTCGATCTGGTCACCGACAACGTGCTGATCAATGCCCGTCACGTCGATCTGGTGATTCTTGGCCAGCACGACGAGGACCAGGCCGACGGTAGCGTGCCGCCTGATCTTGCGGAGAGTGTGGTCCTTGCGGGCGGACGCCCGGTGCTGGTCGTGCCCTACGCCGGCAAGTTCGAAAAAGTCGGAGAACGGGCACTGGTGGCCTGGAACGGATCGCGCGAGTCGGTACGGGCGGTCAATGACGCCATTCCCTTGCTGGTCGACGCCAAGCGGGTCAGCGTGCTGGCGCTCAATCCCAGCGATGGGGGGCGTATCCATGGTGATCTGCCGAGTGCCGATATCTGTCTGCACCTCTCTCGCCATGGCATCCGTGCCGAGGCACAGATGCTCTCCGCCCGTGACATCGACGCCGGTGACATGCTGCTCTCCTGCGTTGCCGACGACAGCGCAGATCTGCTGGTGATGGGTGCCTACGGCCAGCCGCGCTTCCGTGAGATGGTGCTTGGTGGGGCGACACGTCAGATACTGAAGCAGATGACCGTGCCGGTGCTGATGTCGCACTGACTGGTTTTTCTTCACTTTATTCATAAGCTTATGGCGTGGCGCGGGGTTCTCCCGCGCTCTACCATAAGTTTTTTCTAATCCACTCAAAAAAAACTTTGATGCGCGTATTCGCTGCGCAGGGGGTATCATGTTTTTTTATTGACCCATATCTATTCATTGTGGGTTGGCAGTTGCCTAATGCTGCGATGCAGCATTAGGCTCGGTCGAACTACCCAGGCAACCCATCACAGCGAGGCAGAAAACATGACCAGGCAGCAGGCTATCGAGCAGTTGGAGAAAGAGTGGGCCGAGAGTCCGCGTTGGAAGGGCATCAAGCGTGGCTACGGTGCCGAAGAGGTGGTGAAGCTGCGTGGCTCGCTGCCTATCGAGTACACCCTGGCCCACACTGGCGCCGACAAGCTGTGGAAGTTGATCAACGAGGAGCCGTTCGTCAATGCGCTGGGCGCGCTGACCGGTAATCAGGCCATGCAGCAGGTCAAGGCCGGTCTGAAGGCGATCTATCTTTCCGGTTGGCAGGTTGCGGGCGACGCCAACATCGCCGGCGAGATGTATCCCGACCAGTCGCTCTACCCGGCCAACTCGGTCCCCCAGGTGGTACGCCGCATCAACAACTCGCTGCAGCGCTGCGACCAGATCCAGGTCCAGGAAGGCAAGCAGGCGGGTGACGAAGGGTTCGTCGACTATTTCGCACCGATCGTCGCCGATGCCGAGGCCGGTTTCGGTGGCGTCCTCAACGCCTTCGAGTTAATGAAGGCGATGATCGAGGCCGGTGCTGCCGGCGTTCACTTCGAGGACCAACTTGCCGCGGTCAAGAAGTGCGGCCACATGGGTGGCAAGGTGCTGGTACCGACCCGTGAAGCGGTTGCCAAGCTGGTCGCCGCCCGTCTCGCCGCCGATGTCATGGGTGTTCCGACTATCCTGGTTGCACGCACCGATGCCGAGGCGGCCGACCTAGTGACCGCCGACGTCGATGACAACGACAAGCCGTTCTGCACCGGAGAGCGGACCGCGGAGGGTTTCTACCGGACCAACAACGGTATCGATCAGGCGATCTCGCGTGGCCTCGCCTACGCACCGTACGCCGATCTGGTTTGGTGCGAGACCGGCAAGCCGGACCTCGAGTTCGCGCGCAAGTTTGCCGAAGCGATTCACAAGGAATACCCGGGCAAAATGCTGGCGTACAATTGCTCGCCGTCGTTCAACTGGAAAGCGAACCTCGACGACGCGACCATCGCCAAGTTCCAGCGTGAACTCGGTACCATGGGTTACAAGTTCCAGTTCATCACCCTGGCCGGATTCCACGCCCTGAACTACTCGATGTTCAATCTGGCGCACGGCTATGCCCGTAACCAGATGACCGCGTTCGTCGAGATGCAGCAGGGCGAGTTCGCCGCCGCCGAGAAGGGCTTCTCCGCGGCCAAGCACCAGCGCGAAGTCGGTACCGGCTATTTCGATGCCGTCACCCAGGCGATCGAGGGGGCCGATTCTTCGACCACGGCGCTGAAGGGTTCGACCGAGGACGAGCAGTTCTTCGAAAAGAGCGCCTGATCCGACCGTAACCTGTCGGTAAAAAGGGCCACGCATCGCGTGGCCCTTTTTTTGTAAGAGGGCCGCTCCCGGCCCGATGGGGTGGTTGCTACGGCACGGCCGGATCGCGGTGAAGGCGCCACTCCTACCTGTAGGAGCGGCCGCCTTTATGCCCTATGGGTACTCGGCCCGATCAGCGTTCAATCGGGCACGGCCGTATCCGTGGCCAAGGGCCTGCGCTGCGTCGGTTACTCGGCGCAAGCGGGAGCGGCGCGTCCTGCATGCGACGGCCGTGTAACAGCGGTCACCGGTCTGTCAGGCCTGCCGACCGCCAGTGCCAACACGTTGCCAATCACAGCCAGGACCATGCCGGCGAAGGCCGCAGCGGTCCACTGGTAGCCCTCGAACAGGGTCGACAGTGCCAATGCTACCAGCGGAAAGAGCACCATCGCGTAGGCGGCCCGGGCCGGGCCGATGCGGCCGAGCAAGGTCAGGTAACTGCCGAAGGCGATGACCGAGCCGAACAGCGCCAGGTAGACGAGTGACAGCGAGTAGCCCAAGGTAGGCTCGAAGCTGAACGGCAGGCCCTGGCCGACAGCCCAGAGCGCCATCAGCAGGCCGCCGTAACCCATGCCGTAGCCGTTGGTCTGCACGATTGGCAGGCCGGTGCCCTGGTTGCGCACCGAGACCATGTTGCCAAATGACGCTACCAGTGTGCCGAGCAGTGCAAGCCCCACGCCACGCAGTGCGGTCGATGAGGTGTCAAGAACGGTCAGTTCTGGCCAGAAGACCAGGCCGATTCCGGTCAGGCCGAGCAGGGCGCCAGCGACCACCGGGGCCTCGATCGGGCGCCTGAACAGCAGCATGGAAAGCGCGATGTTCATGAATATGATCGACGAGAAGAGCAGTGCGATCAGGCCGCTGGTCAGCAGGCTGGTGGCCAGGTAGACCAGCAGGTAGTTGGCGCCGAACAGCATCAGGCCCTGCAGCGCCATCCAGGCATGATCGCGGGCCGTGAAGCGGAGCCGGCGGCCACGTACGGCGCAGTAGGCGAGGATCAGTAGTGCGGCGAGTATGAAACGGTAGGCAATCGAGACCTCCACGGCCACGGTCCCGAGTTGGAACTTGATGGCGTAGAAAGTCGAGCCCCAGATCAGGACTGTCGTCAGGTAGAGCGTCATCGAGTGCTGCAACATGATGCACCCCGTTGCGGTAGAGGCCGGCCCGGGACAACCGGGCCGGCCTGGCTCGGAACCGCGTGATCAATCGTGCCAGAACGGCCTGGCACTAGCGGCCAGGGCGTCGGCACGGCTAATGCCGACATCTTTCAGCAGGCGGTCGTCGAGGTCCAGCAACTGGCGGCGCTGGCGTGACCGTTCATGCCAGGTGACGACGACGGCGAACAGGTTCGCGACGCGGCACTTCAGAATGGCTACCGGGTCGATGCGGTCGACGCGAGCTTGATGGTGAAGGATGCCGGTAGCACTGTTCATGGCCGTGTCCTCGATAGGGGTGATGGGATGACAGTGACAGAGAATAGAGATGAAACTGTTTCAATAACAGATACAGTTGTATTAAAATGGTTGCATAACAGTTTCGCTTGACCGGAGATTGATCCATGGCCACCGTCTGCCCGACCAGAGACAGTTACCTCTATGACCAGGTGGGTCAGCTCGTCGTCGACATGATCGACAAGCAGACGCTGCAACCGGGTGACCGGGTGCCGTCACTGCGCAAGATGAGTCGCCAGCTCAAGGTCAGCGTGACCACGGTGATGCAGGCCTACGGCGCCCTGGAAGAGCAGGGTTTCATCGAGGCGCGACCACAATCAGGCTACTTCGTCCGTGCCCGGCGCCGGGCCGAACCGCAGGTGCCGCGCAAGTCGCGCCCGCGCAGCGAACCGCGCTCGGTGGCGGTCGGAGACACGGTCGCGGCCATCCTGGCGGCAACCAAGCAGCGTGGTGTCATGCCCTTGGGTGTCGCCAATCCATCGACGGAACTGCTACCGGTCAAGGCGATGAACCGGGCGCTGGCGCGAGTTTCGGCGGACCAGTCACTGGCCAGCATCGACTACTGTTTTCCGCCAGGGCACGAGGAGTTGCGCCGTCAGATCGCCTTCCGCACGGTCGATCTCGGCTGTAACGTCGGGCCCGACGACATCGTCATCGCCAACGGTTGCACCGAGGCACTGTCGCTTAGCCTGAGCGCGGTGGCTCGCCACGGTGATGTTATTGCCGTCGAGTCACCAACCTACTTTTTTATCCTCGAAATGATCGAGCGTCTCGGCATGTTGGCGCTGGAAATATGCACTGACGCCGAAACCGGCATGTGCCTCGACACACTGGAACGCGAACTGGACCGGCACGATGTCCGTGCGGTGGTGACCGTGGCCAACTTCCACAACCCGGTCGGCAGCCTGATGCCGGATACGAGCAAGCAGCGGTTGGTGACGATGCTCGCTGAGCGTGCCATCCCGCTAATCGAGGATGACATCTTCGGAGACCTGCATTTCGGCGAAACACGACCGCGGATCGCCAAGTGTTTCGATCGCGACGGCCTGGTGCTTACCTGTTCGTCGTTCTCCAAGACGCTGGCGCCCGGTTACCGTATCGGCTGGGTCATTCCGGGGCGCTTCAGCGAAGCGGTGTTGAAGAACAAGCGCACCATGGGATTTTCGGCGACCCCGACCCAGTTGGCGGTGGCTGAGTTCCTGCGCAGCGGCGGCTACGATCGCCACCTGCGCCGGCTGCGGACCGCCTACCGGGACCAGGTTCAGCGCATGCGCTACCACGTCGCCCAGGTCTTTCCTGAGGGCACCCGCATTACCAGGCCGCAGGGAGGCTTCGTTCTGTGGATCGAGTTGCCTCAGGGCGTCGACAGCCTGGAACTTCACGAACTGGCGCTGCAGCAGGGGGTCAGTATCGCGCCAGGCACCCTGTTTTCACCAACCCAGAAGTACCGTCGCTTCATTCGCCTGAATGCCGGCATGGTCTGGAGTGACGAGGTGCGTGGTGCGGTCGACACCCTCGGCGAAATCGTTCATGAACTGGCGGCACGCGACTGAGCGTGGGATGACGAATTTGTGGCTTGGGCTGCGGCTCGACAGGACGGACTGAAGTTCGGGTTACAGTCGGACAGCCGCACCAGTCACCAGCATTCCAAGGCTGTTCAGGCCAGTGCCGCGGTTCCCGTAGCGAACCGGGTTTGACTGTCACCGTAGAGGTTGCAGAAGCGCAATTCTTCGGGGTACGGGTAGAAGTCGACGACCACGCCATCACTCACTTGTTGCTGGATCTCGGTCCAGTGATCGGCATCGAGCAGGCCGGCGTGGTGCTTCATGAACAGGCTGCGCACCATCGGTGAACCGAGCAGGAAGTGCTCGAACTCTTCGGGGAAGATGTCGTTCTTTGCCACCGGGTACCACGGTTCGCTGGACATTTCGTACTCGGGGAACGGGCACGGCGGGATGTGGCGGAAGTTGCAGTCGGTGATGTACTCGATTTCGTCGTAATCGTAGAAGACGACATGGTGGTAACGGGTTACGCCGAAGTTCTTCCACAGCATGTCACCGGGGAAGATGTTGGCACTGGCCAACTCACGGATGGCATCACCGTACTCCATAACCGCATGTTCGGCCTCGGCCTCGGTGGCGCGGTCAAGGTAGATGTTCAGCGGCACCATGCGCTGTTCAATGTAGAGGTGCCGAATGATCAGTTCGCCGCCCTCTTCCTCGATCTGTGACGGTGCCAGCTCGTGCATCTGGGCCAGCAGTTTCGGGTCGAAGCGGTCGATCGGCAGGGCGACATCGGAGAACTCCAGGGTGTCGGCCATGCGCCCGACCCGGTCGTGCTGCTTGACCAGCAGGTACTTCTTCTTGACCGTCTCCCGGGTGACCTCTTTGGGCGGCGGGATGACGTCCCTGATCAGTTTGAATACGTACGGGAACGACGGCAGCATGAAGACCAGCATCACCATGCCGGGGATGCCCGGGGCGATGATGAAATCATCTCGTGAGTGGTAGAGATGGTAGTTGAGGTCGCGGTAGAAATTGGTCTTGCCCTGCTTCTGCAGCCCGATCATGGTGTAAAGGTCACCAGGAGACTTGGTCGGCATGATGCTGCTCAGGAATTGCACGTAGGCTGACGGCACCTCCATGTCGACCAGGAAATAGGCCCGGTTGAGGCTGAACAGCACATTGATGTGCGCCTCCTCGAGCAGGATGGTGTCGACGTAGAGTTCATCATTGTCGTCGTGCAGCACCGGGATCACGAACGGGTAGACCTTGTGGCCGTTGATCACCTTGCCGACGACGTAGGCCGCCTTGTTACGGTAGAACGGTGAGGCCAGCACCTGGACCTGGTGGTTGGCCTCGGGCTTCGGTCGCTTGCCACCGAAAAAGCGCAGCACCATCTCGCGTACCCGGCGGATGTCGCGGTCGAGATCGGCGAACGGCCGCAACCAACCAAAGTCCATCAGCATCTGCCGCATTGGCTCCTGCATCTTCGGGTCGTGCGGGTAGTAGCAGCGGTAGGACGGTGGGTCGGATTCGAGGTACTCGGTCGAGGTGGCCGGACGGAAGAAGATGAAGTCGTTGTGGAAGTAGGTCCGGTGCATGATCTTGCAGAAGACCGAGTTGAAGAAGGTTTCTGCCAACTCGGGTTGCTTGTGGCCGTTCAACAGGCCTATGTAGATCAACTTGACCTGCTGCCATGTGCTGTCATCGATCTCCTCGGCAAAGAACTCACCGTGGAGTTGGTCGACAACCTCCTCGACGCGGCTTACGTAGAACTGGATACGATCCTTTACCAGGTGGTGAACGCCGTGCCAGTCAGCACCCTCGAACAGTGTTTTGGCTTCCCGGCCGCAGGCCCTGAAAATGCGGTAGTGCTTATCGAAACCCATGATGATCGCGCGGGCGATACCATGGGCCGTGGGGTTTTGACCGATGGGGATTTCCATGCTGCCCTCAAAACGACGACGAAGGGCGGATTTTACCCTATCGTTGGGTCAAGGACCGGTGTGCCAATGACGTTGTGGCATGTTAAACATTCGGCCTTTAATGCCTCACGTTAACGCGAGGAGATGGCATGGCTTTTCTGACGGCAGATCTCTATGACAGCCACGGCGATGCGCTGCAGGTGGCCGCTCCTGTTTTCCGGGATTACGGTGGCCGCCGCCGCTTCCACGGGCCGGTGGCTACGCTGAAGGTTTACGAGGACAACAGCCTGGTGCGCGAAACGTTGGGTCAGCCGGGTGAAGGGCGGGTCCTGGTTGTCGACGGCGGCGGTTCGCTGCGTTGCGCGCTGCTCGGCGACAACCTTGCGCAGATGGGTGCGGCCAACGGCTGGGCTGGTGTGGTTGTTCACGGCTGCATCCGTGATGCGGTCGAGATCGGTAAGCTGCCGCTCGG
>QNFN01000031.1 GCA_003645555.1 Gammaproteobacteria bacterium
CGATGACGAGCGTGACAACGACCAGGCGACGGCGATCCTGGGGGCCGTAGACGAGCTGGCCGGCGAGGATCCCAACGGCGACATCCTGGTCTTCCTGCCGGGCGAGCGCGACATCCGCGACACGGCCGAGGCGCTGCGCAAACACCATCCACCGGGCCTCGAGATCCTGCCGCTCTACGCCCGCCTCGGCAGTGCCGAGCAGGCACGCATCTTCCACCCGGGCGCGGCACGGCGCGTGGTGCTGGCCACCAATGTCGCCGAGACCTCGCTGACCGTGCCCGGTATCCGCCACGTGATCGACACCGGCCGGGCGCGCATCAGTCGCTACGGCCCACACGGCAACGTCCAGAAGCTGCCGATCGAGCCCGTATCGCGCGCCAGCGCCGACCAGCGGCAAGGGCGCTGCGGCCGCCTCAGCCCGGGAATCTGCATCCGTCTCTACAGTGAAGAGGATTACCTCGCCCGGCCGGAGTTCACCGAGCCCGAGATCCTGCGCACGCCGCTGGCCGCGGTGATCCTGCAGATGATTGCCCACGGACTCGGCCACATCGACCGCTTCCCGTTCCTCGACCCGCCCGACCCGCGCCGGGTTCGCGACGGCTACCGCCAGCTGGCTTCGCTCGGTGCCCTCGACCACGACCACCGACTGACCCCGCTTGGCCGCCGCCTGGCCCGTTTCCCGCTCGACCCGCGCCTCGGGCGCATGTTGCTGGCCGCGGCCGAGGGCGACTGCCTGCGCGAACTCCTGGTAATCGTCGCCGTGCTGGCGGTCCAGGACCCGCGGGAACGCCCACATCAGAAGGCCGCGGCAGCCGACACGGCGCACGCCGGCTTCGCCGACCAGCGCTCGGACTTCCTCGGCTTCCAGCGCCTCTGGGACGCCTGGCAGGAGCAGCGCAAGCACCTGTCGCGCAACCAGCTGCGCCAGTGGTGCCGGGCAAGCCACCTCGGTTACATGCGCCTGCGTGAGTGGCAGGAGACCCACCAGCAACTCGACCGCCTGGTACGTGACATGGGCCTACATCCCAATGCGGCGCCGGCCGCGGCCGACAACATCCACCGCGCCGTGCTAGCCGGCCTGCTCGACCAGGTCGCCCGGCGCGAGGGGCGGAACGTCTACCGGGGCGCCCGCGACCGGCAGATGCAGCTCTTCCCCGGGTCCGTGCTGGCCACGCAACCGCCGCCATGGATTGTCGCCGCCGAGCTGGTCGAGACCCGGCGACTCTACGCGCGCACCGCGGCACCGGTCCGCCCGCGCTGGATCGAGCAGCGGGCCGGTGACCTGGTGCGCCGTGAACAGTTCGAGCCACGCTGGGTACGCCGCCGCGGCCAGGTGGTCGCCTACGAGCGGGTCACCTTTCACGGCCTGTTGCTGGTCGCCCGGCGACGCGTCAACTTCGGCCCCATCGACCCGGCCTCGGCGCGCGCCATCTTCATCCGGGCGGCCCTGCTCGACGGTGCGCTGGAGACCCGTGGCCACTTCCTGCGCCACAACCTCGAACTGGTTGCCGAAATCGAGGCGCTCGAGGCGCGTACCCGGCGCCGCGACCTGCTGGTCGACGAGGAGAGCCGCTACCGCTTCTACGATCAGCGGCTGCCGGAGTCAGTCTACGATCGCGGCACGTTCGAGGCGTGGCGCCAGCGGGCCGAACGTGACCATCCCCAACTGCTGTACATGCAGCGCGAGGCCCTGCTGCGCGACCGGATCGATCCCGAGGTCACGGTGCGCTACCCGGAGACCCTGCCGCTGGGCCGCCTGAACCTGCCGCTCGGCTACCGTTTCGCGCCCGGGGCCGAGGACGATGGCGTCACCGTGACCGTGCCGCTGGCGGCGCTCGAGCAGCTGGACCCGGCCCACCTCGACTGTCTGGTACCGGGCCTGGCCGAGGAGAAGGTCACCGCCCTGTTGCGGGCGCTGCCGAAGGCGCTGCGGCGCCACTGCGTACCGATCCCCGATACGGCGACGGCCTGCCTGGCCGAACTGCACCCGGAAGGTGCGCCGCTGCGCGCCCAGTTGATCGCGATCCTGCGCCGGCGCCACGGCATCGTCATCGAGGCCGACGCCTGGGACGGTGTGGTGTTGCCGGCCTACCTGACCATGCACCTGCGGGTCGTCGACGACCATGGCCAAGAAATCGCCACCGGCCACGATCTCGCCGATCTCAAGCGGGAACTCGCCGCGGCGGCCCGGGCCAGCCGCGCCGCGCAACGTCCCGACGGTCTCGAGCCGGGCCGGGTGATGACCGCCTGGGACGGGCCGGCCCTGCCGGTGCGCACCACCTTCGAGCAGGGTGGCGTCGCCGTCGATGCCTGGCCAGCGCTGGTGCCACACGACCACGGGGTGACCATCGAGCTGCTCGGCGACCCCGAATCGGCACGCCGCGTCCATCGTCGCGGGCTGCGGACGCTCTACCTGCTGCAGCTTGGCCGCCAGGAGGTACGCGACCTCTGGCGCCAGCTACCGGGCGCCGAGCGGCTGGCACTGCAGTTCGTCACCGTCGGCGACGCCACCGCGCTGCGTGATGATCTCCTCGCTGCCTGCATCGATCGCCTGTTCGTCGCCGACGAGGTGCGTGACGCCGGGCGTTTTACCGGGCGACTCGAGGAATACCGGTCGCGACTGCCGGCGACCGCCGCCGCCCTGGCCGAAGCGGTGGATGCCATCCTGGCCGCCTACCGTGCCGGGGCGGTGCTGCGCAATGAACTCGATGCTCGTGACCGAACCGACATCGACCTGCGCCAGCAGCTCGACGGCCTGGTCTATCCCGGTTTTATCGCGGCCACCCCGGAGTCCCGTCTCGAACACCTGCCGCGCTTTCTCGAAGCGGCACGGCGACGACTGGAACGGCTGGGACCGGAACCCGGGCGTGAACGGACGCGCGCGGCCGCACTGGCGCCGTGGCTTGAACAGTGGCGCCAGATCCAGGACCGCGCCGAATCTATCGGCCCCGAAGCAGAGGCCTACCGCTGGTTGCTCGAGGAGTTCCGGGTGTCGTTGTTCGCCCAGGAGCTGGGCACGGCACAGCCGGTATCGGCGATCCGCCTGGAACGGCAGTGGGCGCGGGTGTGCGGGCGCGGCGTCGGCTAACCGACGTCGAGTTTCGAGGCCTGGGGGGAACTTTCGCGTTCGACCACGCCCAACACGCGTGGGTCGGTCACCACCTCGTAGTAAAGCTCGCCGGTCGGATCGCCCTCGCCGTCAATACCGAAAAGCTGCACCCGCGATTCGCGCAGCACCAGGTTCTGCATCGCGCCATGAATGTCCGGGGCCTTGCCGACGTGGAACACCGACGAGGTGCTGCTGCCGGGCTGGCTGATCTCGACCCGGCGCAGATCGATCTCGGTTTTCAGCTTCTCGAACCCCGCCCCCTCGAGCTCCACCCCGGCCACGTTGTAGCGCAGGTGGTTCTCGCCCTTTTCACCACGCAACGGGTGGTCCGAGGCAAGTTCGTAGACGCGCACCCGGCGGGCGTCATTCTGTCGGCCCTCGGCCAGTTCGCGCAGCCGCCAGGACGATGAAGAGAGGCGGTCGGCACGACCGATCGCCGAGGAGATCATGATCTGCTGCTCGCCGTCGAACAGGTAGGTCGGCGACTCGTTGGTGAAAGCGACGCCAATACCTACCTGGAGCTGTGGCAGGCCGACCGTTTCGAGGATCCGGTTGTGCGCCTCGGCGATACCGATCATGCGCTGGGCCAGCGCACTGGCACGGGCGGCCGGCAGGTGGGTGTCGACGTCGTCGGCATACTCAAGAACGGCGGCGATAATGGCGTCGCCCTCGACGAACACCTTCTCGGCACCAAAGTTGTGTAGCACGTCGCGGATCGGGGCAAAAAAATTGTGGTCGAAGTGGGTCGCCGGGTTGAGCCCCTGCTCGAGCAGCTGGCGCGTGATGGTGGTTGAACCGCGCAGGTCGGCCTTGACCACCGCATGGCAACGGATCCGCTCATGCTTCGGCTCGTCCTCACTGCCCGAAAGCAGCTCGTGCAGGCAGTTGTTGACCCGCGACAGGCGGATGTCGTCCGCCTCCTCGAGCAGCCGTATCTGCTCGAACAGCCCCTGCATCTGATAGTAGTTGCGCAGGTCGCGCCGGTAGGCAAGGAAATCACGGATGAAGCTGCTGACATGCTGCAGGACCAGGCGCTCGTTGAGCCGCTGCAGCCTGCTGTCCAGCTGCTGCAGTGGACGCAGCGAACCGTCCTTGCGCAGCGCTTTGCGCAATTGCCGCGCCGCGCCGCGCCGTTCGCGACCGCTGGTGGCGAGATACTGCACCAGTAGCAATGGGTTCAGCGTCGGGTAGTGCTCGCGGTAGACGGGCACAATTTCGTAGGCGGCGACGATCCAGCGCAGCAGCCCTTCACGATCGACAAAGCGATGCACCCGGGCCAGCGCCAGGCGCTGCAACCGATGCTGGGCGCGCAAGCGCTGCTCGGTGTCGGCCACGCCCTCGCGCCGCACTTCGTCGAGCCAGGCGTCGAGGAAACTCTCGTTGAACAGGATGTCGGCATTGACCGGGTCGTCGGTCAGCGGATTGTGGTCACCCTCTTCGATCTTTTCCGCACCGAGACCGATCCGCTCGGCACGCGCCGCCCAGTCGGAGCCCGCCAGCCAGGAGCCATCACTTTCCTTGCGGCGCTCCTCCTGCTGCGCCCGTTCCGGTACCGCACGCGTGAACAGCCGCTCGATATAGGACTCGAAACGGTGCAACGCATCCCAATCCGCGGTCCGCTTGCCCAGCAGCACATAGTGGCGCATGACCACCTGTGGGTCCTGCGGGTCGGCCGCCGTCAGCAAGGGGTTGAACAGCAGCGCCTGGTCGATGAGCCACGACTGGCCAAGCAGTGACTCGCGCAACTTGACGCCCGGCCCGGTCTCGACCTGCTTGACCTCGCTGATCAGCTGCTGCCGCGCCTGCTGTTCGATATCCTTGCGGCGCTGCGCCAGCGTGGTGATGTGTTCGTGCAGCAGCATCTTGCGCCCGCCCTTGGAGTCGCTGCCGCCCCCGGCGAGGATGCCACGCAGGTGACCGATCTGGGTATCGAACTCGCGCATGACCACTTCGCCGACCAGCTTGAGCACCGACAGCTGCATCAGCACCACCGGGTAGGGGCGCTGCTCCTGTTTCGCCAACCGCACCATGGCGCCGAGCAGGGCCGCGTAGGCGGTACGAAAATCCTTGAACTCCTGGCGCGAGGGAGGGACCGGCTTGGCCCCGTAGCGCTCGTGACCAATGTGCTGGTAGAGCAGGCTGCTGGTCAGGCGGCGGAGAGTGCTCAGGAACTGCGGGCTGATGCGAACGTCGATGCGGACGTTGTCGATACCGCGGGGCATGCTGGAGAGATCCGGCAACGGCTCCGGCGGTGCATTCAGGCGCACCTGGGTGTAGCGTGGCGTCGACATGCGCACGACGGTATCGCGCAGCAACAACAGCAGGCCGACGACCAGGACCAGGTCGGCAATGTTCAGCGACAGGGTCCACTCGACGACATGCAGGTGGACGATCTCGACCACGCCACCGTGCCAGATGCGGTCGACCAGGTTGCCGGCGACACCCGCCGCGGCCAGCCACCAGCCGCGGCCCTCGGCCCCCTCGCTGGCCCGGGCCGAGCGTCCGCCCCACCAGAGCAGCGCCAGCAGTGTCAGCCCGATACCGACGGCGACCCAGCGGAAATGTGGGTCCAGCGACGCGCCGAGACCGAACAGCGTGCCACGGTTGATTTCGGCAACCAGGGAGATGAACGGCAGGCTGGCGAGCGGGTTGCCCACGCCGAGGATTGAGAAAGCCGCGAGCTTGGCCAGCTGGTCGACCAGCAGCAGGACTACGAACAGCGTTGTCCCTCGGGCGAAACGGGCCATCGATCTCAACCGTCCGGCCGGCGACCAAGCGACGCCGATTGAATTCTAACCCATTGACCGGGGTGAACTCCCACCACCCCGAACACGTGCCTGTTCAGCCCAGCAGCTCATTGATGAGCTTGATCAACTCGGCCTCGTCCGGCGGCTTGACCAGGTAGCCCCTGGCGCCCTGGCGCAAACCCCAGATCCGGTCGGTCTCCTGGTCCTTGGTCGAGACCAGGATGATCGGGATATCCTCCGTCTCCGGATCCCGGCTCAGCTTGCGCGTGGCCTGGAAGCCGTTGAGCCCGGGCATCACCACATCCATCAGGATCAGGTCGGGATTCTGCGCCCGCGCGGCGGCGATGCCCTCTTCACCGTTGGTGGCGACATTGATCTTGTGACCCTTCGGCTCGAGGATCTTGCTCAGGTTTGCGACCTGAGTCGGCGAGTCGTCGACGATCAGGATATTGGCCATGTGGAGGTCTCTCGGGTTTGTACCTGTTTATGGGCCGATTCTAGGTCATCCAGGGTGCGTGAGCATCACAGGGGGTGCTTGCGACCCCGCCAGACTTCAGCGCATCACGAGGCCTGGGGGTGATCAGGGATGAGCCTAGCGGTCACCGAGCTTGGCATGAACGCTGTCGAGCTTGTCCTGCATGGTCTGGATGCGATCGGTCCGGGTACCCACCTTGAGTGTCGTGGTGATCCGCGGCGCCCCCATGGCATGAACCACTTCGTGGCAGCGCTTGACCGCGGCGAAAACCGCGTCCCACTCGCCCTCGACGTTGGTCCCGTAGGCGTGCAGCGTATGCTCGAGGCCAGCCTCCTCAAGCACCCGCTCGCAGGCGGCGACATGCTCGGACACCGACACCCCGACCCCGATCGGCACCACGCACAGGTCGATCATCACCTGCATGACGAAGGCCTCAGCCGCACTTGGAATCACCGCAGTTGAGGCAGGTCAGGCAGCCGTCCATCTGGATCATCGCCTTGGTCTGGCACTTGCCGCAAAGTGTCGCGCCGTCGGGGAAATCGCTCTCCTCGGCCTCTTCGGACGACGCCTTCTCCCGGGATTCCTCGAACTCGGCGCGCTTCTCGGCAATCAGCTTCTGCTGGTGCTCATCGAGTTCGTCACTCTTCATCAGGCCGATGGTCTTCAGGTGCGTCTCGATGACGTCACCGATTTCGCCAACCAGCGACGGCATGTACTTGCCACCCTTCTTGAAGTAGCCGCCGCGCGGGTCAAACACCGCCTTCAGTTCCTCGACCAGGAAAGTGACGTCACCGCCCTTGCGGAACACCGCCGAGATGATCCGGGTCAGCGCCACGATCCACTGGAAGTGGTCCATGTTCTTCGAGTTGATGAAGATCTCGAACGGCCGGCGCAGTTCGTGCTCGGTGCCTTCGTTGAGGATGATGTCGTTGATGGTCAGGTAGAGCGCGTGCTCGGAAAGCGGCGTCTTCACCTTGTAGGTCGAGCCGCGCAGCGTCTCCGGCCGCTCGACCTTCTCGTGCATGTGAATGACCTTGGCGCTGGCGCGCCCGGTCTCGCTGGCCGCCGTGGTGGCCTGGTCCTGCTCGGCCTGCTCATCGACCACTTCGTAGTCGACGATCTGTTTTTCGATCTTGATGCTCATGTTCGTATCCCGCTGGTGGCGACGGCGTCAGAATTTGCCGTAGTAGCCCTCCTTGAGGGCGTCGTAGAGGTTAGCGGCGGTGTGCATCTCGCCGTCGTACTCGATCTCCTCGTTACCCTTGACCTCAACCACGGCACCGTCATCGAGAACGAAGCGGTAGGTGGTGGCGGCCAGGTCCTGCTCCTTGACCAGTACGCCCTGGAACGCGGCCGGGTTGAAGCGAAACGTCGTGCACCCCTTCAGGTCGCGCTCGTAGGCGTAGAAATAGATCTCCTTGAACTCCTCGTACGGGTAGTCGGTGGGCACGTTGGCGGTCTTGGAGATCGACGAGTCGATCCACTTCTGGGCCGCGGCCTGGACGTCGACATGCTGGCGCGGCGATATTTCATCGGCGGCAACGAAGTAGTCCGGCAGCGCATCCTCGGCACTGGCATCGTGATCGACCAGCGCACGATAGGCGAGCAGTTCGTAGGAGAACACGTCGATCTTCTCCTTGCTCTTCTTGCCCTCACGAATGACGTTGCGCGAGTACTGGTGGGCAAAACTCGGCTCGATGCCGTTGGAGGCGTTGTTGGCCAGCGACAACGAGATGGTGCCGGTCGGCGCGATCGAGCTGTGGTGGGTAAAGCGCGCCCCGACCTCGGCCAGACGCTCGACCAGCTCCGGCGCAACGCTGGCGATGCGCTGCATGTAGCGGCTGTAGCGGGCATGCAGCACACGCCCCTCGAGCTTGTCGCCAACCTTGATGCCGTCGGCGGCCATCTCCGGGCGCTTGCGCAGCATCTCGGCGGTGACCTCGAACTCCTCGTTCATGATCGGTGCCGGACCCTTCTCCTCGGCCAGTTCCAGCGCCGTCTTCCAGCCGATCAGGGCCATTTCACGCGTGACCCGCTCGGTGAACTCCAGCGATTCGTCGGAGCCGTAACCGAGACGCAGCATGGTCAGGGTCGAACCGAGACCGAGGTAGCCCATGCCGTGCCGGCGCTTGCGCTCGATTTCGCGACGCTGCCCCTCGAGGGGCAGGCCGTTGATCTCGACCACGTTGTCGAGCATCCGGGTGAAGGCGGCGACCACCTCGTCGAAGGTCTCCCAGTCGAAACGCGCCTCGTCGGTGAACGGGTCGCGGACGAACCGGGTCAGGTTGATCGAGCCGAGCAGGCAGGAGCCGTAGGGTGGCAGGCCTTGTTCGCCGCATGGATTGGTGGCGCGAATGTTCTCGCAAAACCAATTGTTGTTCATATCGTTGTAGGCATCGATCAGGATGAAGCCCGGCTCGGCGAAATCGTAGGTCGAGGTCATGATCAGGTCCCACAAGCGGCGCGCACGCAATCGCTTGTAGACCTTGCACGCCACCTGGCCGGTGGCATCGGTGACATAACCCTGCTGCACCGGCCAGTCACGCCAGATCACCTGCTCGCCGTCGTCGAGATCGATACCGTCGGCCTCGACCTCCTTACGTGAGATCGGGAACGCCAACGCCCACATGGCGTCCTCGCGTACCGCCTCCATGAACTCCCTGGTTACCAGCAGCGACAGGTTGAACTGGCGTAGCCGGCCGTCCTCGCGCTTGGCACGAATGAAGTCGATGACGTCCGGATGGCCAACATCGAAGGTCGCCATCTGGGCTCCACGGCGACCGCCGGCGGAGGAGACGGTAAAACACATCTTGTCGTAGATATCCATGAACGACAGCGGACCCGAGGTGTAGGCCCCGGCCCCGGCAACGAACGCCCCCTTCGGCCGCAGGGTCGAGAACTCGTAGCCAATGCCGCAGCCGGCGCGCAGCGTCAGGCCGGCCTCGTGCACCTTGCCGAGAATGTCGTCCATCGAATCGCGGACCGTGCCCGACACGGTGCAGTTGATGGTCGATGTCGCCGGCTTGTGCTCCTGGGCACCGGCGTTGGAGACAATACGCCCGGCCGGTATGGCGCCCTGGCGCAACGCCCAGACGAAACGTTCGTACCAGCTCTCGCGCAGTTCGGGAGTCGCCTCGACATCGGCCAGCGCGCGCGCAATGCGGCGGTACGTGTCGTCGATGGTCTGGTCGATGACCTCTCCGTCCTTGCTCTTCAGACGGTATTTCTTGTCCCAGATGTCGAGTGATGCCTCTTGCAGAGAAATCATGGTGACATCGTCCGATACGAGTTTAAGGCGAGCCGGCTTCATGACAGGCTTCTTCCTCCAGATTATTGATTATTATCGGTCTTGGCCTAGGGGCCGCTGATGGATGGGAACACAACATCTTGTGTTACCGCAAATGAGATTAGGCCCCGTCGAAGCCCATTGTCAAGCCGTTTTTCCATATCAAATATGTATTAATTTCATGATGTTATGAAATACTTTTACAATTCAAAAACATACATGACGGATTTTGCATCGCAACAGGAAAACACAACATCTTGTGCCCGGTGCACAACAAAGCTATATCCACGCCCGGCGATGCCAGATAATGGCCTGCAGGCCATTGCAATCACAGTTTGGCATCCAGATATCTGGATACGGGATGCCGTTACACGGGGCGACGGCGACCAGAGGGTCGGGCATGATCACGGCTGCTGTCGGCAGCCAGGCACCCTTTCCATCCAGCATGGCGCTATCGTAGCGCCATGAACAACCGAGGTACCGCATGAAGCCGAACCTGCATCGAACCCTGGCCGCGCTGGCCCTGGGTCTCGCCGCACTCCATGCCGAGGCCGCCCTGCCGGTCGTGGTCGACGGCCAGCCGCTACCGACACTGGCCCCGATGCTCGAGCGGGTCACCCCGGCAGTGGTCAATATCGCCACCCGGGGACGCGTGCAACAGCGCGAGAACCCGCTGCTCCGCGACCCGTTTTTCCGCCGTTTTTTCGACCTGCCCGCACCGCGTCGCAACCGTCCGAGTCAGAGCCTCGGCTCGGGGGTCATCATCGATGCCGACCAGGGTTACGTGATCACCAACCACCACGTCGTCTCCAAGGCGGATGCGATCATGGTGACCCTCCGCGACGGCCGCGAACTGCCGGCAACGCTGGTCGGCTCGGACCCCGAGGCCGATGTCGCCGTGGTCCAGATCGAGGCCGACGGTCTGACCGCCGTTTCACTGGCCGATTCAGACCGGCTCAGAGTCGGCGATTTCGTGGTCGCCATCGGCAACCCGTTCGGCCTGGGTCAGACGGTCACCTCGGGCATCGTCAGCGCACTCGGCCGCAGCGGTCTCGGCATTGAAGGTTACGAGGACTTCATCCAGACCGACGCTTCGATCAATCCCGGCAACTCCGGCGGGGCGCTGGTCAACCTGCACGGCGAGTTGATCGGCATCAACACCGCGATCCTGGCCCCCTCGGGCGGCAACGTCGGTATCGGCTTCGCCATCCCGGCGAACATGGTCAGCGAACTGGTGCAACAGCTGGTGCAGCATGGCGAGGTACGCC